>JAGQUY010000125.1 GCA_020438245.1 Bacteroidota bacterium | reverse complement strand
TCCCACCCCGACATGCCCGGCATTCCAAGGTCGGTGAACATGATATCAAAATGTCGGTGTGTCATCATCTCCAATGCTTCTTTGCCGGACGACGCCGACTTGACTTCGTGGTCCTGGATTTCAAGCATCTCTGCCAGCGTGGTTCGGACCGCTTCGTCATCATCCACCACCAAAATGCTGAACTTTCTGTTCCCCTCAGGGAGCGGAACCGCGTGGCTTTCGCTGGGCATCTCATGAAGAAACAACGCACCCAAGAGGCGGATATAAAAGGTGGTCCCTTTGCCCTCAATACTTCTAAACGTAATCTCACCACGATGTCTGTGGATGATCCCATAGGCAGTACTCATGCCCAGACCGGTGCCCTGCTCTTTGGTTGTGAAAAACGGATCGAAAACCTTGTTCTGGATGGTTTCCGCCATTCCCAACCCCGTATCTGATATTTCCGTCGTGACCCAGATCTCATTGTTTATGCCTTCTTGGTATGTCTTTACCTGCAGACGTCCCCCAGTCGGCATAGCCTCGACAGAATTGAAAATCACATTGATCAATACGTCCTTCAGCTCGGAGGCATTACCGGAAACAAGTGGCACATCCTGACATTCTTTGACAATATCAATTTGAATACCCTTCTTTTCAGCTTCATCTTTCCATCGAGTTTCAGTGATCTCAATCACTTCGTCTATGATGGCATTCATTTGAATCGGTTGAAACACCTCATCTTTCCGAATCCTGGTATAATCCTGCATACGTTTGATTGTTGCCGACCCCTTGAGCGCCGATTTCTCTATGATTTCCAAGTCTTTGCCGATCGTGCCGTCCTTCACTCGGCGTAGCAGCAGTTGAGTTCGTCCCAGAATCACTCCGAGAATATTATTGAAATCATGGGCCACACCGGTCGTAATTACGCCCAGGGAGCGAAGCCTCTCTGACTGAACCAGCTTTTCCTGGGTTTCTTTCAACTCACGAGTCCTCTCGTCGACCTTCTGCTCCAGATGATTCTGGTACGCATAGATGTCACGTTGCAACTTCGCTTTTTCCAGCGCGCGTCTGATCCGGATAAAAAACTCATCCCGTTCCCGGTCACCACTGGCTTTGAAGATATAATCTTCTGCCCCTTGTTTTAAGGCTTCAATACCCGATTCCCGATCTCCAAAGGCAGTCATGATGATTACCGGCATCAGCGGGTGCCTCGATCGGGCGAAACGCAGCATGGCCATTCCATCAAGTTCCGGCATAATCAGGTCACAGAGAAGCAGGTCGTATTCGGCCTGATCCAACACGTCTCTTGCCTGCAGTGGGTCAGAATGACGATCAACAACATAGCCTTCTTTTTGCAAAAGCATCGCAATCGCAAAAAGCTGCGTCTTGCTGTCATCAACGACTAGAATTCGTTCAGCGGCCGGTTCGGACATGGTCTAACTTTGAAAAATGATAATTAAAGTAACTATAAGGGTTCTGAAAGTAAAACAAAAACTTGCCCCGGAAAACGGTACCTTGTACGTTTCTCATCTTATACACAATTTGGAGGCCTTATGAAAAGACAAAACATTTCCTCAGGAACACCTTGGGAACCCGTGGTGGGCTATTCACGAGCCGTAAAAATCGGACCGTTTATTCACGTATCCGGAACCACGGCTACCGACGATGAAGGTCGCATCGGAGCCGAAGGAAATGCCTACCAACAAACGGTCCAAATTCTCAAAAATATTGAAAAAGCTCTGGCAAAAGCGGGTGCCTCGCTGAAGGATGTCGTCCGAACCAGAATCTATGTAACGGATATTTCTAAATGGGAAGAGGTCGGAAAGGCGCACGGCGAGACCTTTTCCGAAATTCGGCCGGCAACCTCGATGGTTGAAGTCAGTCGCCTGATCGACCCCAATATGCTTGTCGAAATAGAAGCTGAGGCATACATCTCCGGTGAATAGCGTCGAGGATTCTTCTTGATCCGGCGCACGTATTTTATTTATCTTGCTTCGACTCTTTAAACACATCCAAGCATGGCTGGCTATTCGAAGACACCGCTGCAACAAAAGCTGGGAATCAAAGAGGGGCATCTTATCGCCATCCTCGAAGCTCCACGAGGGTACAAGACGACGTTGGGCAGATTGCCCGATAGAGTAAAATGGTCAACCAAGATCACCCCAAATCTTGATTTCGTGCAGGTTTTCGTCCGGTCGTCTGAAGACCTGATCGGAAAGTTGCCGTTGCTCAAAAAACATATCAAGTTCAGCGGAATGATCTGGGTAAGCTGGCCAAAAAAAGCGTCGGGCGTGCCCACCGATGTGACGGAGGATGTGGTCCGTTCTACGGCTCTCAAAAGCGGGTTGGTCGATGTAAAGGTTTGTGCGGTAGACCACGTGTGGTCAGGCTTGAAATTGGTTATTCCAGTCAAAGATCGTTAGTTCGTTTTTAACCGACTATTGGAGGAGATGTGAGATCAATCAAACTGGCCCTGTATGCCTTGGCAGGCTTCTTGGTACTTGTTTCCGGAGGTGTCCTGTACATTAAGGCCGCCTTTCCGAAGGTAGGACCGCCTCAGCAACTTACTGTTGAATCAACATCAGAACGAATTGAGCGGGGTAAATACCTGGCACACCATGTGGCGTTGTGCATCGACTGCCATTCAGAAAGAAACTATGATCTTTACACCGCGCCGCCAAAGGCCGGCACAGAAGGTCAGGGAGACGAGGCTTTCGACGAGAACATGGGATTTCCGGGAAATATCTACTCAAAGAACATAACACCCTCTGCCATAGGGGAATGGTCCGATGGGGAACTCTTTCGTGCCATTACCTCCGGGGTCAGGAAGAACGGCGAACCGCTTTTCCCTATTATGCCATATCCGAATTACGCTCAACTTGATCCCGAAGACATCTACTCAATAATGACATATATCAGAACGCTCGCACCCATCGAACACAAAGTGAGAGAAACCACGTTACGCGTACCAATGAATCTAATTGTTCGAACCATTCCGAGAGATCCCCAAATGGGCAAGCGGCCCGACCGATCCGATTCCGTGGCTTATGGCCAATATTTGACAACCATGGCTTCCTGCAGCGATTGCCATACACCCTCTGAAAAGGGCGAACCGCTTCCCGGAATGAAGTTTGCCGGCGGCATGACCTTCCTGACACCTTGGGGCACACTGCACACGGCCAACATTACTCCCGACGAGGCAACAGGAATTGGAAAGTGGAGCAAAGAACAATTCATACGAAAATTCAAAGCCTACGCGGACTCCAGTATTCTCATACCCATCAAGCCCCCCTATGATGAGACGCGATACCAGACCATCATGCCGTGGTCCCAATATGCCGGTATGACGGAAGATGACTTGGGAGCGATATTCACTTATTTACGCACGGTGAAACCGGTAAGCCATAAAGTGACGAAGTATTCTCCGGAAGGCGCAATCTACACCCCTTGAGATCAGCATTTATTGGAATGAGAGTTCCGGCGAATTTCTCGTCGGAGCTTTTTTGTTTTGAAATGTGATCTACATCACACAGTGCCCCTTTTACCTCTTTCCAATAAGGCAGATACACCCCAGTAGCGATTATTGAGCTTGCGCTGTGGTAAAAAGAATAGT
>JAGQUY010000124.1 GCA_020438245.1 Bacteroidota bacterium | reverse complement strand
GGTCCGAACCACGCTGGCAGAGATGCTTGAAATCCAGGACCACGAAGTCAAGTCGGCGTCGTCCGGCAAAGAAGCATTGGAGATGATGACACACCGACATTTTGATATCATGTTCACCGACCTTGGAATGCCGGGCATGTCGGGGTGGGAGCTTTCGCAGGAAGTCAAAAAGTTATCCCCAAGGACACATATTATTATGATTACCGGATGGGGATCTCAACTTGATCGCCAGAAAGCCGAACAAAGCAATGTTCAGCAAGTCCTTCCAAAACCAGTCTCCTACGACGAAATTGTCCGGGTCGTGGGAGATTACAGCAAGACGGTTCCTGTCCAGAAAGATTAATTCTCCGAAGATTTGGTAGTGATTGTTTCCAGTCCGTGCGATTGAGGGCCGCTTTCCGCACGTTTGAGCATATACGCAAAAAACACCCCAAATAATCCCAGAATCGAAAACAACCACATGCCCGGTGCATATCCGGAATGATTCTCAGGACCGGCCTCAAAAAAATCGTTGAGAAAACCTATCAGCCATGGGATGGCTGCCATGCCGACTTGCTGGCACAGGGTCATCAAAGAATAGGCTGATCCAAGCCGTCTCTGTTCAACTATATAAGCTACGGCGGGCCACATAACAGCCGGGATCAGGGAAAAGGCGATGCCAAGAATGCTCATCACAATCAGCAGGGTAAGAGGCAATGAAACGGAGTCAAAGAATGGCAACCAGAAATGAATCTCCGGCCCCCTCGGTGCATAGGTCACAATTAGAAAAAGCGGCAAAATAATGATTGACCCGACTGTCATAAAGAGGGACCGTTTGCCAATCTTGTCCACAAGCAACCCGAACAGGGGGGTTGCAATCATGGCGGAAAGGGGAAGAAAGCTGTTTAAAAATCCTCCAGCTTCCCGGGAGAGACCGTGAGCCTCGATGAAATATTTTATTGCGAATGCCCTGAAGGGAAAAATGGTGCTGTAAAAGACGACACACAAGCCTACGACGTACCAATAGGACGGACTGAAAGAATAGAGCGCCCTAAGTTCAAGTTTGTCCGTCTCTCCTTGCTCTCCAAGCCCATATTTTTCCTCTGCCCTTTTTTCAAGGATCCAATTCAAGACTCCTCCTATTACGCAGGTGCTGGCAATCATCGTGGCCAGCCAAAGCGGATCCTGCCAGTTGTTGAAAGAGGATCGTGCCCAAGCAGGCGACCAATCGGCGGCAACGGATCCGAGTCGCGCAAATGTCAGGTTGAGTCCAAAAGCAAAACTCAACTCCTTACCCTTGAACCACTTCGCGAGTGCGGTAGTAACAGCAACGATCAGCGGTTCCGCACCAATCCCCAGTAAGAAGCGGCCGAAGAGCATCACGTTAATATTGGCAGTCGAACCCGTCACTGCGGCCGCGACCAGGCAAATAGCTCCGAACCACAGGATGGATTTTCTCGTGCCATATTTGTCGATGATGAAGCCGCCGATCAGCAATACAATGATTGCGGCTATACTGTACACGGTATACAAAAGACCGAGTTGCTGGTCTGTAAATCCCAATTGGCTCTTCAGTAAGTCAAATATCGGACCCGTGGAATCATAGACATAATAATTGCCAAACATGGCAAGACTGATAAAGATAAGAATGAGCCAGCGATAGATTTTGGGGGGTTGAATGTTCTCCGTCATATTCAGAACCTACCTTAAATTAAGTACAGATGAATCTCTAAAAGTGAAAACGAAACCACAATGAAAAAGTACTTCCTGAAAAACTGATAGAATGCGGCTGGACGCTGCGGGACCGGACTACATACTGATACGGGTCGAAAATAGTATTCCGATAAAGGGTGCCGTAGGTGAGCGTCTCCTGCTTGACTTTCAATTTTGGCATGACCTGAAATTCGAAGCGTGCCTGCGTAGACAACCATGTAGTCCAGTAAAAATCCAGGGCGGCATGTACAATTGCACCAAGGGCTCGTGCGTGATCTCCGTATTGCGCAGAACTGTCCAACAGGCAACTATTGAAGGACGGGCAATAGGTGAAGAGTTGTTTTCCCGAAAGTTCCTGGCGGCTGAAAGCTGCACCGGCGCCAACGAGCACTTCCCAACGGGATTCTTGATAATTCTCCATGGGAACAAACACGTAATCGACATAAAAAAATAAGGATGAGCCAGAGGTTTTTTCTTCAATGTCGAATCGTTCAATTGGCACGTTTCTCCAATCTCCCCCGACCCAGTTGCTGCCTTTGATTG
>JAGQUY010000123.1 GCA_020438245.1 Bacteroidota bacterium | reverse complement strand
ATTCAAATGCTGTGGCCGACCGGAAACCTGGTGGATACGGCATCCCAAAGCACGATTACCGCCAGCGGCGTTTTCGGAGCAACCATATTCGGATTAATCATCGGCGTTCTCGTAGGTATTTCAACTGAACATTATTGCGCAATGGGCAAGGGTCCCGTAAACAGTATCGTTGAACAGTCGATGACCGGGTCGGCAACCAATATTATTGCAGGACTTGGTGTCGGGATGCAGTCTACGGCATTTCCGTTGCTGCTCATTGCAGCCGGTATCCTCGGTTCTTACTATTTCGCGGGACTTTACGGAATTGCAATTGCGGCGCTCGGCATGCTTTCGACGACCGGAATACAACTTGCCGTCGATGCGTACGGTCCCATAGCGGACAACTCCGGAGGAATTGCCGAAATGGCGCATCTGGATCCTGCAGTTCGCGGACGCACGGACAAATTGGATGCTGTTGGAAACACAACGGCCGCGATTGGCAAAGGGTTTGCGATTGCTTCTGCCGCGTTGACGGCGCTTGCTTTGTTCAGTGCCTACATGACGCAGGTTGGCATCAAGACCCTCGATCTGGCCAATCCCAAAATCATGGCAGGTTTGTTCGTTGGCGGTATGTTGCCGTTTCTATTTTCATCCATGGCGATGAAGGCGGTCGGCAATGCGGCGATGGAAATGATCAAAGAGGTTCGCAGACAGTTCAAGGAAATTCCCGGGCTTCTCGAAGGCAAACCGGATGCACGCGCTGATTACAAACGATGCGTGGATATTTCGACATCGGCCGCCATTAGACAGATGGTATTACCGGGCCTGATGGCTGTAGTTGTGCCGGTTTTTGTCGGGTTCATGCCCGGATTGGGCAAAGAAGCCTTGGGCGGTCTGCTGGCCGGCGTAACCGTCAGCGGTGTATTGCTTGCTATTTTCATGGCGAATGCGGGCGGTGCATGGGACAATGCAAAAAAATCTTTTGAAGGCGGTTACAAGCTGTTGTCGGGTGAGACGGTCGGAAAGGGCTCCGATGCACACAAGGCGGCTGTTGTCGGGGACACGGTGGGTGATCCGTTCAAAGATACGGCCGGCCCGTCCCTTAATATCTTAATCAAGTTAATGTCGGTGGTGGCCCTCGTATTGGCTCCCCTGATCAAGTAAATAACCAATTAACCCTGTGTTAGAACTGACCGAAAGGCAGACGCTAACGCCACAGACCAAAGGGAAGGATCCTTATGTCAAAGAAAACGAAAAAAGGTTCAGCGGGTGAGCCGCGGAACTACGAAACGGTGTTCGTCGTCGACCCGTTGATCGGAGATGATGTCATCAAAGGCATCTTCGAAAAAGTGAAAGACGTGGTTACGCAAGCCGGTGGAAAAATCGAACGAGCGGAAGAATGGGGTAAGCGTAAGTTGGCCTATCCAATTCGCAAGAAGACTTATGGCTACTATGTCTGTATTGAATTCAAGGCAATGGGTGATGCGATCAAGGCGCTGACAAATCATTACCACATTACAGAGACCATTCTACGTCATTCGACCCTGCTGGTGGACTCCCGTTTGTACGAACAGCGCAAACTGGAACAGGCCCCGGTTCAGGAAAAACCCAAAGACGAATTATTCGTGTAACCCCATCAAGGAAAACGATCGATGAAAAGAAGTACCAATAAGAAACGCGATCGCAAACGCGATCAAAAGACAACGATGGGCAAGCAGCGAAACTGTCCGTTCTGTGAAGACAAGCTTGCCTTTGTGGATTACCGGGATACAAAAAAACTTGGCAAGTTCGTCTCCGAACAGGGACGTGTATTGACCAGAAGGACCTCGGGAGTTTGTGCGCGTCACCAGCGTCAGTTGGTCAGTGCCATCAAACAGGCCCGCCATCTGGCCTTCTTGCCATTTGTTGCAGACATGACACGCTAAACCGGCCGGACAAAGGAGTACCATTATGAAGATCATATTAAAAGACAATGTGGAAAAACTTGGCAAGGCGGGTGAAATCGTCGACGTCAAACCCGGATATGCACGAAATTTCCTGGTTCCTCAGGGGCTGGGACTGATTGCCACCAAAGCCAATCAAGCCGTTTACGAGGTCGAAAAGAAGCGCATTGAAGCGCGTATCGCCAAGGACAAGTCTTCCGCAGAAGAAATGGCTGCGAAATTGGAAGCGGCAAGTCTTACCATGCCGGTTTCCGCGGGTGAAGAGGATCGGCTTTTCGGCTCCGTGACGTCACAGGATATTGCAGATGCCCTTCATGCACAGGGTCTCGAAGTTGACAAGCGTAAAATCCTGCTGGAAGAACCTATCAAGGCGTTGGGTCTCTATGATGTGAATATCAAGCTTCACAGCGAGGTCACAGGCAAAGTGAAAGTCTGGGTAGTTAAGAAAGAAGCCTAACCGGATTTCCAGATTTCCCAAAGGCTGTCCTCGCCAGGGGCAGCCTTTTTTTTTACCTTTGTTCAAGGGGTTGAGATTCAGACCTTTTGCAACTATATTGATGACACGATACATAACGACTCAACGTAGGACAGAAATATGTTAGCACAATTGTTTATGACCGTTTCGTTGCTGTGGGCACCGGGGGTTTCCCAGAAGGATTCTCTTCTTGAAGTTGGAGCCGAAGCGCCCAATTTTTATCTGCGCATGCTGGACGGTTCGGATTTCTACTCCAGAGATTTGTATGGTGAGACCCGGAGCACTCCAAAAGCTCGAAAGGATCGTGACAATGTCGTGCTGAGTTTTTTTGCGACTTGGTGCGGCCCCTGCCGAAAAGAAATTCCGGAACTCCAGGAATTGAGCAAAAAGTATCCGGACGTGAAATTTTATCTGATCGATGTTGCCGAAGATCGTGAGAAAGTCGAGAATCATCTGAAAACAACACCCATTGAATTACCGATTCTTCTCGATGTATATGGGAAGGTGGCGGAAAAATTCAAGGTGAAGGGGGAAGGAAATTCCCTTGCAGTGCTGCCGACGCTCGTTATGATCAATAAAGACGGCACGATTCATTTTTACAAGAAGGGATATGAAGAGGGCGACGAGTTTAAAATCGAAGAACAAATTCTCAAATTCGCGAACTGACGCCCAAGTTCTGTTGAGAGTACCGGGCCTCCTTCAGTTTTTTTCATTCCTCCTCATCATGTCCAATACTGATTCCCGTCATTCCTGATGTCACAGTTATTGGCTACTTTAACTTGACAATCTGTTTTAACCAATTGAAAAATATCAAGATACGGTTGTGCCACTCGGATCTTGTCAAGGAGTTTTCCATAACCTTCTGAACTGATCGATGTTCTCCAAAGAACGGTAGTGGCTTATCTTGATTTGTGAAAGTTTTCCCAATCGGGGGAACAATGACGGGCGGTCCGGTCATGAGCCTCATCAAATCCGCTTTTCTTTACCCACCAGAGTCGCTTTCGGAGAACGCTTTTTGCCCAAACAAAAGGCGTTCACCTGTTACAGGGCGTTCGATATTTTCACCGCCAAATATCGGGCGCTTCTTATTTTCAAGCCGGAAAACAATTACCAATAATCTGTTGTCTCGTCAACCGCACTTCTGAGAGGAGTCCAGTCATGAACATACGTACGGTTTTGCTCATTCTTCTGTTTTGCAGTTTCGTTTACGCACAAGACGCAAAGAAGACCATCGCGGTCCTTGATTTTCAAACCAGCGGCGGTTTGTCACCGGCTGAGGTAACGACGTTGGCCAATCGTTTCCGCGGAATACTCGTTCAAACCCGTGTTTTCGATGTAGTCGAGCGCGAAAAAATGAATGATATTCTGGTTGCCCAGGATTTCAACATGTCGGACGCCTGTAATACGGCGGAGTGTGCCGTGCAGGTTGGACAGTTACTGGGCGTTGAACAAATGATTGCCGGCGATCTGGGAAAAATCGGTCAAACGTATACGATCGACCTTCGATTGATTGATGTAGAATCCAGCAAGATTGTAGGCACGCAGACCAAGGACTACAAAGGAGAAATTGACGGACTGCTTTCCATGATGACGGAGATCGCCCGCCAATTTGCCAGTCAAGCAACAGGACAACAGGTGACGATATCTCAGCCCAGCACGCCAACGGGGCCCGGAAACAAGATGCTATGGTACATTGTCGGCGGTGCCGCCGTCTTGGGCGGTGGTGCGGCGGCATTGCTTCTCGGCGGCGGAGGAGGCGGCGGTGGCGCCGCCATCATTCCGGATCCGTCCTTTCCCAATTAAACAGCCAAAGGCAGGTGCGATATGAAACGATTTGTAACGATGATCATCGCCGGTCTT
>JAGQUY010000122.1:1721-5270 GCA_020438245.1 Bacteroidota bacterium | reverse complement strand
AAAGTTTGCGCTTGATTTTATTGGGTCTTGAGCATATATTTAAACCTTATTTTTGTATGTTTTTTATAGACTTAACGTGACGATTAATGCTCGAAACCGTTAGATGGTTGGATGGCAAAGTTCGCATTCTGGATCAGTCCCGCCTGCCCCAAACAGAATCCTATCTGGAAATATCAGCTTTCCCGGCCTTGATTGACAGTATTAAGGAACTCAAGGTTAGAGGTGCACCGGCACTTGGAATTGCTGGTGCTTATGGAGTGTGTCTGGGACTGGCTGAGGAACAACATCGATCAATAGCCGATTTCAAGCTAAGCGCCACAGAAGCGGTTACCCAGCTGTGCGCTACTCGCCCTACAGCCGTAAATCTTGGAACCGGTGCGAAACACGTATTGAAGACCGTTTTGGAATCCGAAGGCAAAAGCTCAGACGCCTTCTGCAAGGCATTGAAGAGTGCGGATGACTTCCTTGAAGATGACTTAAGTCGTTGCGCTGCCATCAGTAAACTGGGCGCACCCTTGATGCCTTCAGACGGAAGTGTTTTGACTCATTGCAACACGGGCGGACTCGCGACGGGCGGCATTGGGACGGCGTTGGGCGTAATAATCGAAGCGCATAAGAACAATCCGCGACTTCATGTATATGTTGACGAAACCCGTCCACTTTTGCAGGGGGCACGATTGACAACTTGGGAACTTGCACGCGCGGGAGTGAAGCATACCTTGATCACAGACAGCGCTGCAGGTCATGTTATGGCGGCAAAAAAAGTGAAGTGTGTCATCGTAGGTGCCGACCGGATTGCTGCAAACGGCGATACGGCAAACAAAGTTGGTACCTATGGCCTGGCCGTGCTTTGTGAGAAACATCGTATACCTTTTTATGTTGCGGCGCCATTCACAACGGTGGATCTCGGAACTTCATGCGGGGAGGAAATCATTATTGAAGAGCGTTCAATGAGCGAGCTTTCGGACAGATTCTCCACTTCCCCCGTTCCGATCGGCACTGAAGTGTACAATCCTGCGTTTGATGTAACGCCGGCGTCACTCATCACGGCGATTATAACGGAGCGCGGAATTTCGAAGGGCCCCACATTCAACTTTGCTTAACTTAACAGAACTTTCTCAAGGAGGAATAAAAATGATGGAACGACGGGCGAAAAAAATACTGATGCTGGTGATGGGTCTTGTATTTTTGCTTTCCGAATATTCGATTGCTCAAACGAAACCGCACTCCGCGGTTATCGGAGGCGTTAAGCAGCGATTTAAGAATGCGGCCAATGACCCTGGAGACGCAGACCGAATCTATCAAGAGTCGATTGATTTGTTGTTGCAAAACAACATAGAGCACGACAAGAAGGACAAAGACAAAGAAGAGTCCTGGTATTTTCTGGGAGCTGTCTATTTCTTTAAGAATGAGTATGACAAGGCTTATGAGGCAATGCAGAACAGCCTCAAGTACGGGAAACGCTTTCTGGAAAAGGGCGAAAAAATTGCCGGTGGGCTGGTGCTGTTTTCTATCAAAGAAACCATCAATGACATTAAGCTTAAGACCTTTAAACGGGCTGAAAAAGCGCAGAATGACGGTATGGCGATGGCTACAACCGATGTTGATTCCATGAAAGCCCTCTTGACCAAAGCCATTGAGCTGTACTCGGCATTACTTTCCTATGATGAAACGGCCACGATCAATCAACAGTCTGTTATCTCAAGCGTTCTGCTGGGCATGTCCAATGCAAATGCAAAACTGATGGAAGTAAGTGTTGATCCGGCCGAGAAAGAACGCTATCGAAAGGAAACGGTTTCACTTTATGAGAAGCTGTATGCCCAAAACCGTGGCAATCTTTCAATCTCTTACAATGTGTTTCAAATGCATCGGACGGCATCTGATTGGGCCAAGGCTCTCCAGTGGATCGATACCTGCATGGCATCGCCGGCGACGGACAGTTCGGCAAAGCAAATCAAGATCTACTTGATTCAGCAGAAGATCATCATCTATAAAGACCAGTTGGGGCAGCCGGATAAGGCCCTGACCGTTTACAACGACCTGATAAAGAACGACCCGACAAATCCGGATTGGCACTTTAATCTGGCCGGCCTTTATTATGAATTGAAGCAACCGGACAAGGCGCTCGAAGAGTTGCGTACGGTCAAGCGAATGAATCCAGCAGATGCGGAAGCCTCCTTTCAGGTTGCCAATCAGGTCTTTGGCGCATACCTCCGGCACCGTGGCGACGTGATAGACAGCAACGGTGGTGTTTTTAAGGCGGACATGAAAAAAGTCACAGCTCTGTTACAACCCGATATCGACGAGTGTGTCACATTCATCAAAGACGCAATCGAAAGCCTGGACAAATCCTCGCAAAATGAAGAAATGAAAACCTATCGTATCGGAATCCTATACAATGCAATGGCAGAGGTTGAGGGGCATATCAATTGGGCACTCGAAAATCGCGACCGCGTCAAAGTGCAAAAGCCCTTTTTTGAAAAAGCGGTGCAATACTTGAAAAAAACAACTGAATTGAATCCGGATCACAAGGACGCGTGGCGCAACTTGTTCATTGCCTATACGAATCTTCAGATGGTGAAAGAGCGGGACGCGGCAATGAAAAAATTTGAGGCGCTGAACAAATAGGATGATCAGCAGGTATACCCGGCCGGAAATGGGCCACGTCTGGTCGGATCAAAACCGTTTTCAGAAATGGCTGGATGTTGAAATTGCAGTCTGCGAAGCCCAGGCAAGGCTCGGTGTGATTCCATCTGAAGCTCTAAAGGTCATACGTGAAAAGGCGTCTTTCAGTACGGAACGAATATTGGAAATTGAGGCGGAGGTCAAGCACGACGTCATCGCCTTCCTGACGAACGTTGCAGAACATGTGGGTGAGCAATCCAGGTTTATTCACCTGGGCATGACATCCAACGATGTGCTCGATACCTCCCTATCCCTCCAATTGAGGGAAGCGGGGCAACTATTGTTAAGCGGACTCGAGCAGTTACGAAAATCTGTGCACCGTAAAGCACTGGATCACAAGAAAACACCGTGCATGGGTCGTACTCACGGAGTGCATGCCGAGCCTGTGACTTTTGGTCTTAAATTGGCGCTGTGGCATGATGAGCTTGTTCGTAACATAGCGCGGCTTGAACGGGTTATTGAGCAAATTTCCGTGATCAAGATTTCGGGCGCGGTCGGAACGTTTGAGCATCTCGATCCGCGCATAGAAGAACTTACCGGTGAGTTACTAGATTTGAGACCCGTCAACGCGACGCAAGTCGTGCCGAGAGACCTTCATGCGGATTTTGTTACCACGCTGGCGATTATCGGCGCCTCTTTGGAGCGATTTGCCACAGAAATCCGTAACTTGCAGCGCACTGAAATACAGGAGGCTGAAGAATTCTTTTCGAAAGGACAAAAAGGATCTTCCGCGATGCCCCACAAGAGAAATCCTATTACCTGTGAACGGGTAGCCGGCATGGCTCGAGTTTTGCGCAGTCATGCAATGGCCGCAATGGAAAATGTTGCTCTGTGGCACGAGCGGGATATAACCCACTCTTCGGT
>JAGQUY010000122.1:0-1672 GCA_020438245.1 Bacteroidota bacterium | reverse complement strand
TTTTTACGGGCGTAGTTGACCATTTGATTGTATATCCGGATCGCATGATGAAGAACATTGATCATACACGCGGCCTAATCTTCAGTCAACCGATATTGCTGGCGTTGGCAAAAAAAGGTTTAACCCGAGAGGCCGCCTACTCCATTGTTCAAGACTCAGCCATGAAGGTATGGCAATCGGAAGGCTTGCATTTTAAGGACATTATTTCTGCTAACGAAGATGTTAAAAGACTGCTTACGGAAGATGAGATTGAGGACTGTTTCGATCTACAACACAGCATGCGCCATGTAGACTACTTGTTTGAACGCGCTGGTATGTAAACCCATGGTTAACGGAGGACATTGTGGAAGTCAACATTAAGAAATTGGAGAAAGCACAACTTTTTCACGACGGAAAGACAAAGAAGCTATACACGACCAACCATCCTGAGTTTCTTTTCGTTGAATTCAAGAACGAGGTCTTTCCCATGGAAGGGAAAAAGTCAACCAAGGTGAGAGGAAAGTCTGCCATCAATTTGGAAGTAGCTTCCTACATATTTCAATTTCTGGACAGTTATCACATCCCTACCCACTTCATGGGCAAAGTGGGTGGAAAATATATGGTTGTTCGCCGACTGGAAATGGTCCCGATTCACGTTATCATCCGGAACGCGGCAGCCGGTTCGTTTTCAAAAAGTTTTCGAATGGAAGACGGTCAAATTCTGCCGGCACCCATCATCGAATTTTATTTCAAAAATGCAAAGCTCGGTTACCCAATGGTTAACGAGTATCACTTGTATGCTTTTGGATCGTCTAATCAGGATGAGATTCGTAACATACAACGCTACTCCGCCAAAATAAACGCCGTTATGAAAAACTTTTTTGAACGACGTAATTTTCAGCTCATCGACTTCAAGCTTGAATTTGGTCGTTCCGGAGGAAAAATCTACGTAGCGGATGAGATTACACTGGATACTTGTAGGTTGTGGGACCAGACCGATGATCGTCACTTGGAGAAGATCACTGCCGGGAAGAAAGAGACTGAGATCTCAAAATTATATGCGGAAATAAGACAACGCATCTTGCATCCCAGAACCAAGGATGAAAAATTGAATCTAGTGCGATAGACGTAAGGAGTTCAATTGAAAATTTCACGTGAGGGTTATTTTACGATTTTTCTCGTTAATCTGGTTATTTCGGCCGTGGTCATCGGTTTGGTCCTGTTGGATAAGCACTCCTATTATCTTGTGCTAGTCCCGTTGCTGCTCATTGAATTGCTAATCGTCTATTTTTTCCGAGACCCGGATCGGGAGATTCCCCGTGACGAAGACGCAGTTGTTTCCCCTGCTGACGGAAAGGTCGTTCTGATTCAACCGGTTCAAGATGAATTTGTAGGGCCAGATTCCATTCAGATAAGTATTTTCTTGTCCGTGTTTAATGTACATGTTAATCGCTATCCGATAACCGGGACCGTCAAATTATCGAAATATGTTTCAGGAAAATTTTTGGCAGCTTTCAACCACGATGCATCCGTCAAGAACGAACAGACCGTAATAGGTCTTGAGGGTGCAAAGGGTACAATACTGTTCAAACAGATAGCCGGCCTGCTTGCACGCCGCATAGTTTTTTATAGGGCAGAAAACATCCAGGTCATGCGGGGGGATCGCTGCGGAATTATTAAATTCGGGTCCAGT
>JAGQUY010000121.1 GCA_020438245.1 Bacteroidota bacterium | reverse complement strand
CGGGCAAATATGGATTCGGATGCAATTATGCAATGGGTGGCCAAACCCATACGAATGGCAAACTCAACCGCCTCTTTGTTGAGGACCGGCAAAGCGCCGGGCAAGGCCAGGCAGACCGGGCACGTCTGTGTGTTTGGGGGTGATCCGTATTTGGTACTGCAGGTGCAGAAAGCTTTGCTCTTCGTTTGCAACTGACAATGGACTTCCAGGCCCATTACGGGTTCGAACTCGACAGACTTCATCACATCATGAAGGTTCGTTCACGTTCCTGCCCGATGGAGACAATCTTGATCTTGGCATCCGAAAGATAATCCTCAATGAACTTCAGATATGCTTGGGCTTTCTGCGGAAGTTCGGCAAAATTTTTTGAGCCTGTAGTATCGCTCATCCAACCGTCCATCGTATCATAAATTGGCTCGACCCGTTGAAGCTGTTTTGCATCGGTAATCCCGTGATCGGTCTTGCGCCCATCCAGTTTGTATTCGGTACAAACCTTCAATTGTTCGATCGTATCCAGAACATCCAGCTTCGTGATGGCCAATTCGTCTATCCCATTCACAATCATGGCGTGTTTAAGCTGTACCAGATCAAGCCAGCCGCAACGGCGTGGTCGACCCGTTGTGGCGCCAAACTCGCCCCCCAATTCACGAACACGTTTGCCGAACTGCTCGTCAAACTCGGTTGGAAAAGGACCGTTTCCGACCCGGGTAGTGTATGCCTTGACAACACCCATTACGTGACTAATGCTCGTCGGACTTAGTCCCAATCCTGTACAGGCACCTCCACTGCTGGAGTTGGAAGACGTAACAAACGGATAGGTTCCGTGATCAATATCCAAAAGCGTTCCTTGTGCTCCTTCAATCAAAACTTCTTTGTCTTCTTTGATCATCTTGTACAGCAGAGTTGAAACATCTCCGATCAAGGGTTTGATACGCTCGCCCATCCTGGTGAAGGATTCAATCATCGATTCGACTGGAAGTTCGTCTGCCCCGAACGTTTTCAACATCTTGTTCTTTTCGGCAAGGTTCTGCGTCAATTTTTCTTTGAGGCTTGAAGAATCAATGAGATCAATCATACGAATGCCGCAACGGTCGATCTTGTCCAGATAGGCCGGCCCGATTCCCCGCTGGGTAGTCCCTACCTGGTTCTGACCGAGATAGTTTTCTTTCGCTTTGTCCAGCTGTTTATGGTAGGGAAAAATAACGTGTGCATGCGGCGAAATAACAAGCCGTCCAGCCGTCGTTACTCCAGCCTTGGCCAACATCTCAATCTCTTCGAATAAAGCGACCGGATCAACCACGACACCGTTTCCAATGGCACAGATAACCCCGTCATGTAAGATTCCAGACGGAATCAAGTGCAGAATGTATTTTGTATCACCGTGGCATATGGTATGTCCCGCGTTGGCGCCGCCCTGGTAACGCGCCACTACGTCGGCCTGGCTGGCCAATAGATCAACGATCTTACCTTTTCCTTCGTCGCCCCATTGGGCCCCAATTACAATACGAGCAGGCATATTCTTCCCGTGAAAAACAAAACAAAACCCAAAATCTGCGTCAGATCTTGGGTTGTTTATATTGGAGGTGAGATATCTTCAAAAGCTTCTGACGGCATCCTCAACCGAATCATATTGTTTGAAAACGGTCGATAACTTCGTAATCTGCAGAATTTGTTTTATTTTGGAGGATGCATTGGCCAATCTCAGGTCGCCTCCGTTATTCTTGACATTCGTCAAATTACTGATCAAAATCCCCAAGCCCGAACTGTTGATCAGATCCACGTGTTGCAAGTCGACGACAAACTGATTCTTGCCTTCCTTTATCTTCTGATGCACAAGATCGTTGAGATGTGCAGCGTCGGGGCCGCCCAAAATGCTTCCCTTCACCTCAAGAAGGTGAACCGCTCCTCTGTCTGTTGCTGTAATTTCCATACCTATTCCAATCCAAACAAAATATCCGATTTAACCTTTCGAGTCAAGCTTCTATTTGATGCTCTTCCTCGCGTCTTCGCCCGCACTCCATTCAATCAAGATAGGACTTGCCACGTATATCGAACTGTACGTTCCGACAATGATACCTGTCAGCAAGGCCCAGGCGAAGGGTCGCAGAACCTCTCCACCCATAAAAAGCAAAACAAGAACCGATAACATCGTCAATGCAGACGTCATAACGGTTCGACTGAGGGTCTCGTTCACACTCTTGTTGATGATGTCCTCAAAGGTGACTCCGCGTTTTAGCAATCGGAGATTTTCTCGGATACGGTCAAACACGACGATGGTATCATTAACAGAATACCCGACAATCGTTAGCAGAGCAGCAACGGTTGCCAGTGAAAACTCGAGCTGCAGGAGAACAAAAAGACCAATGGTGATTGTAACATCGTGCCCCAGCGCCACTACTGCCGCCAAGCCCCATTTCCAGTGAAATCGAATCGCCAAATAGACTACAATAAATGCCAATCCCCAAAGGGTCGCCCACAAAGCGGCCGATTTGAGTTCATCGCCTATTTTCGGCCCCACCTGGTTGAAGGAACGCTCTTCGATACTGTTGTTCGTAAAATTTTGTCTTAGAAGTGCTACCAATCCATTCTTGACCTGTTCGTTTTGTTCCACGACATGTATCAAAACGTCGTTACTGGCGCCAAAGTTCTGGATTCGATCGGCCGTATACTTGGTTGCGACCACCCGACGGACCTCATCCAGCTCAACAGGCGACTTGAATCGAACTTCAAGGGAACTGCCACCCAAAAAATCAACTCCGTAGTTCAACCCTTTGAATGCAAACAACAATATGCTGAGCGTGATGAGAACACCCGAAAGCACATAGGCTTTACGGCGATCTTCAATGAATTTATAGTTTTTGTTTATGAGAAATTCCATGAATGAGGACTCCCTATGCTTTCTGTGATTGAAGACGCTCGTAGGACACACCGATGCTCATCTGCTGTTCTATTGTAGATCGATCATAAATAAGATCGAGAAGAACCCGCGAAACAAACACACCCGTAAAGAGCGTGGTTATGATACCGATCATCAGCGTGAGGGCAAAACCTTTGATCGGACCGGTTCCAAACTGAAAAAGAACCAAACCGGTTCCAAAGGTGGTCAGATTGGCGTCCAGAATCGTCACCAACGCTTTTGAAAACCCTCCTTCAATAGACGAACGGACGGTCTTGCCATTGCGAATTTCTTCTCGAATACGCTCGTAGATCAGAACGTTGGCGTCGACTGCCATTCCCATTGTAAGGACGATGCCGGCAATGCCGGGCAGTGTCAGGGTAAATCCAAATCCAGTCAGAATTCCCAGCAGAAACAAAACGTTGAGAACCAGAGCGACGTCTGCAACACCACCGGCTTTTCTGTAGTATGCAATCATCGCCAAAGCCACGATCAGGAAAGCCATATACACGGAGAGCTTTCCGCTTTCTACGGAATCAATACCAAGGGAAGGCCCAATGGTGCGCTCTTCGATTATATGAACAGGCGCCGGAAGCGAACCTGCTCTCAAGGCAATCGCCAGACTCTTGGCCTCATTTAGATTCGCCATGCCGGTAATTTGAGTGTTTCCCCCGGATATCTTCTCCTGAATATTGGGAGCAGACTGCGCTTTGTTGTCCAACACAACGGCAATACGACGATTTACATTGGCACCCGTTACAATGGCCCATCGTTTTGATCCCTCGGGCGTCATCTTAAGAGTTACAATTGGCCGACCGGCCATACCGGGATCCATTCCTTGATAAATATCCTGCTTCGCCTCTGTAACGACGGCTCCAGACAGTTCAGGGGTCTTCTTGACGACATATGCCGCGTAATAACCGGGCTCCACTTCCTTGGAACTCAGAATGATATCATTGGTTTCTCCGATCGCCGATTGTACACCGGGTCGAAGTTTGATTCTCTCACCGACTTTTACGTAGAGAAGAGACTTTATGAAATCCAGATTCTTAGCCTCTACCAAAAAGTCTGCGCCCCCTTGGCCAAACTGGCGACCCAAGAGATATTTCGTAAATGGACGGCTGGTTGCAACCGAACTCGTGTCTGCAGCGGATGTATCCGACTCCGATTTCCTCAATTCGGCCGACAAGCCGGTGGCTTCTTGGGCTACCGCAGTTGTTTCAGTTTCGGCGACGGATGACACATCGCCGACGCTGGTATCAATCTTGCTGAAGTACGTATCCAATCGTTCAAACAAGTTTGATGTTTCCTGTGGGTCTCTGAGAAGCTTAAATTCCAGCAAAGCTGTCTGTTGAATGAGATTTTTTGCAACCGCCGGGTCATCAATTCCTGGCAACTCGACAATAATCCGGTGATCTCCTTGCTTTTGAATCGTTGGCTCACTAACCCCATACTGATCCACTCGGTTTCGAATGATTTGCTGTGCCCGATCCACCGCATCGATCGCTTCCAAATTCAGAAAGTCAACAACACCCTTGTTATCCTTGTATTTTTCACCCCAGTAAACAACCATGGGCATCTCATCTTTTGTAAACTCATCGTCCAGAATCGACGAAAAACTACGATCCGGCGAACTGCGGTACATTGCCGCCGCCCGTTCAAAGGTTATGGTAAAAGAAGCGTCTTTAGCGTGTCCCAAGTTTTCATACAGGGACACTACATCGCCTTCCAGTACCAAGTCAATGCC
>JAGQUY010000120.1:1939-7922 GCA_020438245.1 Bacteroidota bacterium | reverse complement strand
AGGCCGGCGGCAAGTCGATCGGTCTGAGTATCGATCTGCCTTTTGAGACGTCGGCCAACGCCTTTTTGACGACGGAAATATGGTTCAACTACTTTTTTGTAAGAAAAGTCATGTTTGTCAAATATGCCTCCGGCTTCATCGTCTTACCGGGCGGGTTTGGCACACTGGATGAACTTTTTGAAGCTCTGACGTTGATCCAAACGCGAAAGGTGGATCCGTTTCCGATTGTTATGATGGGTACGACGTATTGGCAGGGTCTCACAGAATGGATGACAGACCGGATGTTGGGAGAAGGAAACATAAGCCCGGGGGATCTAAAACTCTTCAAAGTGACGGATGATACCAAAGAGGCGGTTCGTTTCATTAAGAAGTTTTATGCCAAGGGTAAAAGCAGGAGGCTTCGGTAACGATGTCAGAAAAAAAACCGTTGCAACGAAAACAAGCTTTTACGACTACTTCTGGAATTGAAATTCCTGAATATCTCGATTCATACGATCTAAATTCCGAAGCGATAGGAAGTCCGGGGAGTTACCCCTTTACCAGAGGCGTTCATGCCTCCATGTACCGTTCCCGATTATGGACGATGCGGCAATATGCCGGATTCGGAGATGCCGAAGAATCGAACAAACGGTATAGATATTTGCTTTCCCAGGGAACCACAGGATTGTCTGTGGCCTTCGATCTTCCGACCCAAATCGGCTATGATTCGGATCACGCCATGGCAGAAGGCGAAGTTGGCAAAGTTGGCGTGGCGATTTCTTCGTTGGAAGATATGGAAACCCTTTTCAAAGACATCTCGCTCGAAAAAGTCAGCACGTCGATGACGATCAACTCAACCGCCGCCATTCTGTTGTGTCTGTACGTTGCAGTTGCGAAAAAGCAGGGTGTTGATCTGCGAAAATTGAATGGCACGATTCAAAACGACGTGCTCAAAGAATACATCGCGCGGGGTACGTACATCTATCCGCCGAAGCATTCCATGCGCATCATCACGGATATCTTCAAATACTGCACAGAATCGCTGCCCAAGTGGAATATGATATCCATAAGCGGCTACCATATTCGCGAGGCAGGCTCAACCGCGGTACAGGAATTGGCATTCACGTTCTCCAATGCAATCGCCTATGTGAATGCGGCTATCCTGGCAGGATTGGATGTGGATGCGTTTGCATCGCGGTTGAGCTTTTTTTTCAATGCCCACAACAATTTCTTTGAAGAAATTGCCAAGTTTCGTGCGGCCAGAAGAATTTGGGCGCAGATTATGTCGGAGCGATTCAGATCTAAAGACCCGAAAAGTATGATGCTTCGGTTTCACACGCAAACCGGCGGCTCGACGCTGACCGCCCAGCAGCCCTACAATAATGTTACCCGGGTTACACTGCAGGCCCTTTCGGCAGCGCTCGGGGGAACTCAAAGTTTACATACGAACAGTTTTGATGAAGCATTGGCGCTTCCAACGGAGACGTCAGCGGAGATTGCGTTGCGCACACAGCAGGTCATCGCGCATGAAAGTGGAATTGCCGACACCGTGGATCCGATGGCCGGAAGCTATTTTGTTGAAATGCTGACCGATCGCATCGAAGAGGGCGTTTTGGACTACATCCGGCGAATCGATGCGATGGGCGGGTCTACCGTAGCCATTGAAAGAGGCTTCTTTCAGGCGGAAATATCTGCCGCCGCATTTGCGTACCAGCGGGCTATCGAGAAGAAGGAACAGATCATCGTTGGTGTGAATGATTTTGTATCCCGAAGTGACCCGAAGCCGCCATTGCTCGCAATGGACAGATCCCTTGAGCGAAAGCAGTGCGAGCGCTTGGGCGCCCTGCGAAAAAAGCGGGACGGCGCAGACGTCGAAGCAAGCCTGCGACGACTTAAAACAGTTGCAGCCGGGCAGGATAACCTGCTACCCTTGATACTCGACTGCGTGGAGAAGTATGCCACGCTTGGCGAAATTTCTGACGTACTTAGGGCCGTGTTTGGCGAATACCAGGCAGGTTGACAGAGGCCTCCCGCTTAGGTTCAAACATACGACGGACGTTCAATATACGGCAATGGGTCTTCGATCCCTGCTTCTTGAAAACCGCGCAGGCGTAATGCACAACTGTCACAGGTTCCGCAAGCCTTAGCCTCACGACGGTAACATGACCATGTCAATTCCAGAGGGGCGCCTAGCTCAAGACCCTTACGGACAATATCCTGCTTTCTGAGATGAATTATCGGCGTTTCAACGGCAAGTGTTGTCTCTGGACGGGTTCCCTGGCGTATAACCTCATTGAATGCACTGAAGTAGCCGATACGACAATCCGGATATCCGCTGGAATCCTCCTCCACGGCGCCGATAAAAATATGTTTTGCACGCAAAACTTCCGCCCAACTGACTGCAATACTGAGTAGATGGGCATTGCGAAAGGGAACATAGGACGTGGGTATTTCCGAGGTTGTCAGGTTTGCATTGGAAACTGCCAGTTGCGGATCAGTCAGGCTTGATCCTCCGATAGTCCGCAGGTGATCAATCGAGCACACAAGGCGGCGGGGTATGGGAACGCCAAAGAAGTCCCCAATTTGTCCGAATGCGCGAAGCTCGCGGGTTTCGGTTTTTTGACCGTAGTTGACGTGAAGCAGGGCGAGTTCGTGATGCCGGGCGGCGATCGCGGCAGTTACGCAGCTGTCCATACCGCCGCTGACGAGAACCACTGCCAGCGTTTTACTCATGAGAGGGGAGTTCGCACTCTATTTCGGCGTAACTTGATGCGGTTTCGCACACCCTGATCTTAAGTCGTCGTATGGAGCGAACATGGGATAGTTGAAGTTTGAGCCTTTCGAGAAAGTACTTGGCCAAATTTTCGGCAGTGGTTGGAAAGTCGACATAAACGGTTTTGAATGGTTGTCTCTTGAGAAATTCCTGCATGATCTCATCATCCGACGAACAAATAAAACAATGATCCAATTCGTCAACCATGGGTTTGGCGATTTTTTTTAAGTCCGCGTAATCCATGACCATTCCCTGATCAGTGGTCGAGCCCTCCAATTCAATCCAGAGGCGATATGAATGACCGTGGAGATTCTCACAACCGCCTTTGTGCAGAGGGAGGCGATGCGCCATTTCCCAATGAAACTCTTTCGCAATCTTGATCGGCATTGGCATCAGACGCCCCTTGCCAGTGGTGACCAGATAATTTTGTGCAGTTGTAACTGGAAGCGCAGATTGTTCACTTGTTGTGCGTGACCTTCCGACAGGATCCAATCCGCTATCTGGGCCGGATCGATACTGTCAAAAACCGGGGAAAAAAGTACGGCACAAACTCGGGGGCCAAGGTTATATTTATTTACCATAGAAATTGCCCAATCAAAATCTTCCCGACTTCCTATGACAAATTTGACCTCGTCATGGGGAAGCAGATGGCCAACGTTTGCCCAGAAGTTTTTATCGACCATTCCGCTGGAGGGGCACTTAAAATCTACTATTTTTTTGACCCGGTTGTCAACGTTGGAAATATCGAGACTGCCGCTTGTCTCAAGGAGAACCTCATGCCCCAAATCACATAACTTTTGCATAAGCGGGAAAACTGCAGGTTGAATCAGAGGTTCTCCGCCGGTTATTTCGACAGTTTGACATTTATAGGATCGGACTTTATCGACAATTTCATCAACGGACAGCTCTCGGCCTTCAAAAAACGCATATTCTGTGTCGCAATACGTGCATCGCAGATTGCAGTACGTGAGTCTGACAAAGGTGCAGGGTTTGCCGGCGTGTGTCGACTCGCCCTGAATGCTCAAGAAGATTTCATTGATTTTGAGTGTGTTTTTCATTGCGGCAATATATTCAAACACCTTCTGGGATTCAAGGGAGCAACGTTTTTGTTGAAAATAAACGAAACAAGGGCTATCTTACGCGATTAATATGATAACCATTCAGGAAGCCGCAAGAATACTTGAAAAAAAGATCTCCTCGGTAAAAGGGGACTTTACCCTCAATGACGCTGCCTCTTTGACCGGTCTCCCTGTTGACCAAGCGAGGGAGGTTCTGGACACCCTCATGGGACGGTATGTTTGTCGTCTCCAAGTTACGGAAAACGGGGACCTTCTATACGGATTTGGTACACCGTTAAAGCGGCGAGGTGAGAAGACATTCCAGGAGAAGATGGATGCGTTTGGCGAGTGGCTGTGGAAGGCATTCACGGTTTTTTTCAAAGCCTGGATCACAATCACTCTCGTAGTATATTTTGTCCTTTTTGTGGTCATTCTGATTGCTGCCATTATCGCGATGTCGCAAGGCAAGGACAGGAAATCGAATGTAAATCTTGGAATTGTCGGTGACCTTTTTTATGCGATGTTTCGGTGGAATACGGTGAACCGGACCATTTCTTATACGAATGACATGCATGGATACCGTTACAGGCAGTATGATGCCAAGAAAGGCAGTCTGAATGAAAAGAAGAAGAGTTTTATTGCATCCGTATACGATTTCGTTTTCGGTCCGCCGCGGGTTGAAATTGATCCTCTGAACAATGAAAAAGAAGTGGCCGCGTATGTCCGAAAAAGCAAAGGCATTGTCACACCAACCGAATTGGTAGCCTTGGCCGGTTGGACGATGGAGGACGCGGAGCGCTTTCTTTCTGATTGCGTAGTACGGTTTAAAGGCGAGGTCCGTATCTCTGACAATGGAATGGTTTATGGTCGCTTTGATGAACTTCAGCGTTCGGCGGGTGACATTGAAGTGGGCAAGATTGAATGGTTTTGGGACGAGTATGAGCCCGAGTATAAGTTGACGGATAACACTTCCGGCCGCAATGCGTTAATCGTGTTTTTAAATGGATTCAATCTGTTCATGGCGACCCTGCTGACGGCAGGGTTTTTGAATGCTTCAGGAACCGTTCCTTCTGATCGTGTTGTGGTTATTTTTCTAGGTTGGCTGCCCCTTGTTTTTTCGGCAATCTTTTTCGCGGTACCCATCGCACGATGGTTTAAGATTCAAGGTCTGCGTCGCAAGCGAATGCAGACGAATATTCGGAAGCGTATCATGCGTGTTCTCTTCAAGAGAGCAGAGAAATCCTTCTCGCTGGATACATTGTTGAGCGAGGTCAATAATCAGGGCGTTGAAAAAAAACTTACCAAGGCGGATCTGGAAGGGGAATTGAAGAACATGATGGTCGACTATCGGGGCGAGATGATACTGAATGATGATGGAGCGGTCTTATACCGATTTGAATTGTTTGAAGAACATGAGAAAGAGGCAGCCCGGATTCGCCGGCAGGTCTCCAAGGGCGACACTACATTGGGCGAGGTCATTTACGACTCCGCCAGTCTGAAATAACAGTCAGGAAAATGGCAACTACCAAAAGAAAAACCAAGCGGAAATCGGCTGCAAAAAGCAACCGAGCAGGTGTAAAGAAAAGTCCGAAAGCAAAAGCTGCGAAGCAGCGCCCCGGCAGGACATATAATCTGTCCCCTGTCGATGTTGAGAAAATTGCGCATAGTCTCGGCGTGGAAACCCAGAATTTCGGAAATCACTATCGATTATACTTGAACAACGAGGCAGAGGGTCGGCGTTTGACACTCGAAATTTATCCAGATATCCCTATCGGGAAACGTCATGGAGCGCTTATTACGGTTTACACGCCAAATGCGCATCTCCAGTTGCAATTCTGCTCCGGGTACGTAGTCAGCGAAATGCTTGGGGAGGTGACCTTTGTAGGACTCAACGGAGGAAAGCTCTCAGGTTTGATCATAGAAAAAGACGCCGCGTGTTCCTTTTACGCGAATGTGGACAGCGAAATCCTCAGTGGTGATGTTACTAAACTGGCTCCTGAAGTCATGATGTCCGGCATTGCCCTGAGTCTTACGGAAACTCTGATCAACTAGTGGAAGAAATTCTTCAAATTCACGATACGTCCAGTGTTGAAACGGTTCGCGCCCAACTCAAGAACGGCCGGAAACGTCTGTATTTGGAAACGTACGGCTGTCAGATGAATGTCTACGACTC
>JAGQUY010000120.1:0-1827 GCA_020438245.1 Bacteroidota bacterium | reverse complement strand
CAGCGCGTGTGGGGGCAGCTGACCAGATTCAAACAGTTGAAAGAAAGAAAGCCGGAATTGATCATTGGTGTGCTTGGGTGTATGGCCAAACATCTGGAGAAGGAAATTCACGACAAGAGACCGTACGTAAATCTGGTACTGGGGCCGGATTCCTATAAGAAACTTCCCGAATTGATCCGACCGGAGTCCCTTGGCCTTCGCCCTGCCGATCCGGGGGAAGATTTCTCTATTCGTGAATTTCATGACTTACCGGACCTGCAGATGGACACCCGCCTTTCCAAAACCGAAGTTTACGAGGGCGTCGAGCCACTTCGATTGGGTAAGACCACCGCATGGATCGCTATTATGCGCGGTTGTGATAATTTTTGCACGTTCTGCGTCGTACCCTTCACGCGCGGACGGGAACGTAGCCGATCGGTCGAAAGCGTCGTCGAAGAGGCCCGTCGAGCTGTCGATAAAGGGTACTCGGAGATTTGCTTATTGGGGCAGAATGTTAATTCATATCGCGACGGTGCAAATTCTTTCACCGACCTGATGGCGAAGGTGAGTGATATTCCGGGCGTGCTTCGCGTGCGTTTCACATCGCCGCACCCGAAAGATTTTCCCGCATCTCTTTTGCATTTGATCGCAGAGCGCAAGAATCTCAGCAAACAAATCCACATGCCGGTTCAATCGGGTTCGAATCGCATTCTTGAGCTGATGAACCGCACGTATACCAGGGAAGAGTACCTGGCATTAATCGAAAAAACCCGCGAGATCATTCAGGGCGTGGCGATTACAACCGATGTGATTTGCGGTTTTCCGACCGAATCGGAACAGGATCATCAGGACACCGTCGACCTTTTTTGCCGTGTTGAATTTGATGCTGCCTATACGTTCAAGTATTCCGCCAGACCCGGCACAAAGGCCAACAACTTGCCGGACGACGTATCTGAAGAAATCAAGAGCAGCCGGCTTGCCGAGATCATGGAGCTTCAGAGGCGTGTAGGGGATCGAAAGTTCAGGGAAGAAATCGGCAAAATACACTCCGTTTTGCTGGAAGATGTCAGTCGCAAATCAGCCGACTACCTCTTTGGAAAGACAAATAAAGCCCAAGCCGTCGTGGTTCCCAAAGTTAATCTGAGGCCCGGCATGGAGATTAATGTCCGAATTGTTCGGGCCGAGGGCCAGACCCTTTTTGGGGAACTCGCCACCTAGTTCATGGTTTCCGACCTCTGCCAACGCATTTTTGATACACTTACCTTTCAATCCGCACGTGATCGAATCCAAAGCGGTCAGAACGTTTCTCTTTCGGGTTTGATGGGATCTTCTGATGTTATTGTTGCTGCCGGATTGGCCAAGGAGCTGCTGAATCAGGGTTCAACGGTTTTTCTGGTGACGCCCGATCCAACGCGGTATGCACAAATCACCGACGATTGGATGACGATGTCGGAAGAAGTGCTCTCTGGTTGCAAGACTCTCCTGTATCCCGACGACGAACTGCTCCCATATGATGATCGGGAAATGAATGCCCAAATCGCCGCGTTCAGACAGGAAACCCTTGAGTATCTGCTCAGGCGGGAACCGTGCGTGGTGCTAACCACCGCCCGAGCGCTTGTCAGCAAAGTTTTTCCTCCCGGTGAGATTGAATCCTATAAAATCGAACTGCGAACCGGAGCCGTGTTTGAATTTACGTACTTATTGGAGTTGTTGGACCATTTGGGCTTCGACCGACAGGACGTGGTTGATCACGCCGGGACCTATGCGGTTCGCGGAGGAATCATAGATGTGTTCGGTTTTGCCATGGAAAATCCCGTCCGGCTGGAGTTCCTTGGCAATTCAGTCGAC
>JAGQUY010000119.1 GCA_020438245.1 Bacteroidota bacterium | reverse complement strand
TTTCGGAAACTGACCGGCCAGTTTTATGATGGACGCTTCCGCTTGATCCTGCGACGTCGTCAGGATACAGACCAGATCGGTCGGCTGGCATTGCCGAACACTCCATTCGATATCACGAAGTGGAACAGAGGCCCCGAGATACCAAACCCGGTTACCCTGCGATTTGAGGAGGTAGTTGGCGTATAGCAACCCCAGCTCATGGAGTTCTCCGGGCAATAAACACAGCATGTATCTGCGTCCTCTGATGCCCAAGGGAGCTTTCATCCGTTCAATGGCAGCGACGATCTTTTGACGAAGTAAATTTGTCATAAAATGCTCCTGCGCCGGGTTGGCTCCGTCGGCCAACCAGAGGGATCCTATTTTCAGTAAGAACGGATGAACAACCTCCTCCATGAACTGTCCAAACGACCTTCTCTTCATTGCCTTTGCAAAAGTTTTTTCAAACGCCGCCTCATCCATCTCCATCATGGCAACGACCAGTTCATGCACCAGAGCCTGGGGTGCCGCTCCGTCCTCTGCAATCGAGGAAACCTCCCGCGTAAGTTGGATGTCGCTGAGTGAAGATATTTTCGAAATTTTCCAACCATGACGGTTCAACAACGAAACGTTCAGCAACCGTTTCAGATCTTTATCGGTGTACTGACGAATATTGGTATCCGTGCGATCCGGACGTAACACGCCATACCTCTTCTCCCAGATCCGGAGCGTGTGTGCCCTGATTCCGCTCAGATTTTCCAGCTCTTTAATGGAAAAATTACTTTTCATTCGTTTCCCGCCCGATTTACCCTGAATGAGCATACCTATTTTGTTTAACTTTTGCAAGTAAATATTAAACAAAATAAAGGTCCATCTATTCCCCTGTTTCTTCGATTCCCAGCCTGACAAGGTCCTTTTTTCTTTCTTTTCTGACTTGTAGTTGTACATTGCGATCCGCACGGAGAAAGGACCTGCATGATAGGACTCGTAAATCTGACACTCGAGTATCCCGGACGGATACTCTTTGAGAATCTCAACTGGCGACTCAACAAACGAGACCGGGTTGCGTTGATCGGACCCAACGGCGCCGGCAAATCGACGATCCTCAAAATCGTCGTCGGCCTCGAAAAACCCTCGGCTGGGACGGTCGCAGTCGACCGCAATACCGAAATAGGTTATCTGCCCCAAGAGGGCCTCACCGGATCAAACCTCACCGTGCTGGACGAAGTCGTCAGCGTGCATACGGAAATTCAACAGCTCCAAAAACGATTGGAGATCATTGAGCAGAGTCTGGATACGCTCAATCCGGAGTCCCCGGAGACCATGGAAGCCATCGATGAACTCGGACACCTGCATCATCGTCTTAACGATTTGGATGCACACTCTCTTGAAGCTCGCGCTTCGACTATACTTGCCGGTCTCGGGTTCGGGCCCGGTACACTGGAGCGCAAGTGCAGCACCTTCAGCGGCGGCTGGCAAATGCGAATTGCTCTCGCCAAGCTCTTGTTGATGAATCCGGAGGCGCTCCTGCTGGACGAGCCAAGCAATCATCTGGATGTCGAGTCGATAGAGTGGCTGGAAGGGTATCTGCGAACCTACGAAGGGGCCCTGCTCGTCGTTTCGCACGATCGCTATTTCATCAACCGTGTTTGCAATCGGATCACCGAACTCTCTCGTCGGAGCCTGGTCGACTATTTCGGCACCTATGAGGATTTTGAAGAACAGAAAGCTGAACAGGAAGAACAAGTGGTTAACGCCTATGAACGTCAACAGGACGAAATCCGGAGAATCCAACTGTTTGTAGACCGTTTCCGATACAAGGCAACCAAGGCGCGTCAGGCGCAAAGCCGACTCAAATTTCTTGATCGCATGGACAGGATTGAAATTCCTGCCGAGGAAAAACGCGCTATCAATTTTCGTTTCCCGCAACCCGCAAGAAGCGGTCGAATTGTCGCAGAGGTCAATGAGCTTTCCAAATCCTATGGAACGAAGTCCGTCCTGAAAAACATTTCTTTTACCATCGAACGGGGCGACAAGGTTGCGCTGGTAGGCATGAATGGTTCAGGTAAAAGTACTCTGGCAAGACTTCTCGTTGGATTGGAACAACCCGATCATGGAAGCATACGCCTCGGTCACAACGTCAATCTGGAATATTTTGCCCAGCAACAGGCCGAACGATTCGATCCCGGCATCACCGTTTACACGGCCGTCGAGCAGGCCGCCACGACGCAGCCCCCGTTGATTCTACGCACGGTGCTTGGCGCTTTTCATTTTTCGGGAGATGACGTGTACAAACGTGTGGGCGTCCTGAGCGGTGGCGAAAAAGCCCGCCTGGCACTTGCGCGCATGCTTCTTCACCCGGCCAATTTTTTGCTGCTTGATGAACCGACCA
>JAGQUY010000118.1 GCA_020438245.1 Bacteroidota bacterium | reverse complement strand
CGCCAGAATTTTGTGTTGTTCAAACTCCAACCAAATGTCCAGATTGATTTTTTGATACAAGGGAAGATGCACCGACTGTTCATACATCATACCGTGGTGTTCGAACGCTGCCCTGAGAGCGTCTCGCTCACCTTGGTGAAAATCGAACAGGGTTCCATCTGCGTCAAAAAGGATGAGTTTGTATTTTTTCATGTCTGTTGCAGAATCCGACGTACCAGAGGGGTGAGGCCGGCAAAGAAGAACTCAACCGCCATCACCATGATGATCAAGCCCATCAGACGCATCATGATCTTGTTTCCGGTTTGTCCAAGAAGTTTTGAAATCTGGCCGCCGGCGATCAATACGATCGCCGACAGAATCAGCACAAAAAGTACCATTCCAACCAATACGAATTTGAGCCAGATCGTCGACGCATCCTGCATCAAAATGATCGAATTGGTTATGGCCCCGGGACCTGCGATCATGGGGATGCCCAGAGGCGTAACCGAAATGTCTTCCACGTAGTTGTGGACAGATTCCTCATCAATTTCCACCCGACTGAGACGGGCTTGCAGCATTTCGTACCCCATCATGAAAAAGATAATCCCGCCGACGACGCGAAAGCTGTCCACCGAAATACCGAAAAAATTGAAGAGCAACTGTCCGGAGAATGCAAAGAGCATCAGCGTGAAAAAAGCAACGGCGACCGCCCGTAGTGCCGTATTACGACGATGCGTTGCATCCAGGTCGGCGGTCATCGTCATAAAGACAGGCATGGTCCCCAGCGGATTGATTACGGTGAAGAACGAAGTGAAACAGAGCAGCGCGAAAGTGAAGGTCTCCGTCATTGTTTCTCACTTCACCTTTTCATCCTGATACATCATCCGCTTCTTCACATGAATGAAAAAGCCCGACTCGTCGGCCTCAATGTCTTCCGGATTGACGTCTCCCAAAACAAGCGTCTGTGACTTCGTCGTCGGCAGAATGGTTTGGAACGTGCCCGGCTTGGTGCTGATTCGAACCGGCATGTCGAAGTTCTCCACATCCGCCTGCCATTTGTAAAACAATTTGGTCTCTTTGCCTTTCCGCATGATCGTAAGATTCAATGTCGGGATGTCAATGTGCTTCAGGTATTGATCGAAGAAAGACGTCCAATCCTTACCCGTTTTGCGATTTACGAAATTCACGATCGTATCGGTATGGATGGTTTTGTATTTATAGGTTTCGTGGATTCCTTTCAGGATGTCAAACCAGAGTTGGTCATTACCAATGGCATGGCGAAGGGTGTTGAGCATGAACGAGCCCTTGGCGTACATGTCACCGGATCCTTCCTGATTGACATCATACGGACCGATAATCGGCTTGTCAAAACGGACGTCCTGCTTTTTACCGTTTTGGTACCGTTGACCGGCTTCATATCCCCATTGGCACTCGACATACACCGCTTCGGCATACGCGCCAAGTCCTTCGTGAATCCACATGTCTGCGAGATCCTTCGACGTGACGGAATTTCCCCACCATTCATGGGCGGATTCATGAATAATGATGAAATCAAATAAAATGCCTTCCGGAGACGACCACGATCCGAGATAACCGTTGAGATATTTGTTTCCGTACGCGACCGCACTCTGATGTTCCATTCCCAAGTGCGGCGACTGCACCAGTTTATATCCGTCACGTTTGAATGGATAAGGACCGAATCGTTTTTCAAAGCATTCCATCATCGGCTTGACCTGTTTGAATTGTTCCTTCGCTTTATCCAGGTCCTCCGGCATAACGTAGTAATCCAAAGACAAATCATTGTACAGGTCCGAGAAGTGAGCAAATTTGCCGATGTTCACGGTGACATTGTAATTGTTGATCGGATAGCTGACTCCCCAGTCCCACCGACTGGATCCATCGTTGAAGGTTTTTGATCCGCGGAACCTCCCGTTGGAAACATTCATAAGACCTTTGGGTACTGTTACGCTGATGAGCATGCTGTCAACCTCATCCGCCTGATGATCTTTGTTTGGCCACCATAGACTGGCTCCCGTCCCCTGGCACGCCACCGCAACCCATGGATTGCCCTCTTTGTCTTTCGTCCAAATAAACCCGCCATCCCACGGCGGCCGGACGGCCACGATCGGATTCCCGGAAAAATACAGGACAACCTTTTCCGTCGAAGCGGTTTTTAACGGCGAGGGAAATTCGATGAACACGGCACCGAATTTTCTTTCGAACTTTAGCGGCTTGTTCTTATAGAGAATTTTTTCCAGTGCCATATTTTCAAACAGATCCACCTGAATTCGGGAGGTGGGTTCTACAACACGAAATGCCATCGTGTTGGTTCCTGAAATAAATTGTTTATCCGGATCGACGGTAATATCGAGGTGATAGTGGAGAACATCATAGGACGTCCGTTCAGGTCGAAGGGAGCCTCTCAGTGAATCGGCTTCGGTAAAATGAACCTTGTCATCGCCAAGTTGAGCCAACAGATTTCCGGCTGCAAAAACCAGAAAGAATAGTAGTCGCATAACAAGCGCCTTTCGGTTAGTGGAGGGCCGATGCAAGGTAACGGGAGCGGAAGTTTAAAACAATCTTTTTTGGTGCGATCGGACAAAGTTAAACCTGACAGCCGTCATGGCACTATTTAATTGACAGTGTATATTATTGCTATCGTCAATTATTGCTCAAATCAAGGAAATCTTGTGATGAGTGACTTAAAATAATTAGAAACAAAGTCTTACGTGCGCCTCATTTCGAATTCACTGACCGGACGTTGAGGTACTCGCAAGACTGGAATAATTGAATAAATCGATCTCACCGTAAAAACCTGAAGGAGGTGCCGTGGATAATCCCAATGTTGACCAACATGCGGCAAAGCTGGCTTCTCTGGTTTTCGATCTACTGGCCAACTGTCAGGAGAAGGAAACCCGTATGGCGGCCGTTCATGGACTCACCCACTCTGAATTTCGCTGCCTGAGGTTTTTGAAGGATATGCCGGAGGCCACGAACAAGAAGCTGGCGGAGAAGATGGACCTGACTCCGGGACG
>JAGQUY010000117.1 GCA_020438245.1 Bacteroidota bacterium | reverse complement strand
CTGCTTTGGATGTAGCCTGTATAGGTAAAGAGATAGACGGCGAAGAGTAGCCCAAAGACAGCTATCGCCACGCCGCGTGTTGTTTGGTTAATCGGGTTTGTTGTATTTATCACCGTGCTGTTGTCAATATCTTCAAATACAAAACAGTTAGCCATCAGTACTATGGGCTAGTTCACACCAGGGGATAGGCAGTCCCCGTTACTCGTAAGGACCTAAAAATTGTTCGCCATCAAAGTGAATCAAATGAGTTGGTGTTTCAGCAACCCACACTTCGGTTTCCCAGCTAATTTCACTGAGATATTTCCCCATAGTTTGACGATCGGGAAATGCTGTTACATATACAAGACCAGCCGTCGCCTTATTGAACAGATTTGCTAACTCTGCGTGTCGTTTGGCATTTACAGGTCCATGGCTAGTTACGGCCTCAATCAATAGCAACCAGTTTTCTTTGCGAAAATACAAAACGACATCTGGGAATTTCCCGTGGCTATCGAATTCAAGTTCTAGCTCCTGGAATACTGATGCATCAAAATAGCCCATCTTTGCGCCGGTGTCTCCGATGTAGAGAACTTCAGCTCCTGGCACAAATCGTGGGCCAAATTCTTCAATAATCGCTTGAATTAGCTGGCTATGAGTACCTGGAGTCAAATAGAGTTCCTGCTTCTCACCGAAAACTAGGGGGATCTTTAACATTTCACGTTTTCGTGCATATTCTTCCGCTAAGGTACGTCGGGTAGCCAGATAAATCTCAAGGTTCGATTTCCAGTTGGAACTGCCAAATGAGCGTAATAGTTCTAAAGCATGTGACTCAATTTGATAAACCCACTTAGGGCTATTAATTGCACGATCCGGTTCATCAGGGTTAGGCAGAACGATACCAGCATCGACAAACTGGTGCATCGTCTGTCGCCTAAAAGTTTCACGTGTATTAGGAGCGTAGGTGCGTGCATAATGTAATTTGATAAAATCCATGATAGGCGTAATTCCCATCAACGGTGCACTTGCCTGTTGCCAAGCAAGGTCAGGTGTCAATCCCAACAATGCAAGCAGTGTCAATGCAGACCTTTCATTTCTTTGACCACGCGGCATACCCAGTTCATCAAGGACTGAAAGAGCTTCTTGTATCTTCTGTTGAATTGTCATAGGATCCCTACTCTGTTTATAAGCAGATTCCAATTGCTCAATTTCTTGATCAATGAGTTCGTCAATCTCATCTTGTGCAGGGAAGACACCATTGATCTGCTTTCCTAATCTTGCTAGACATTCTACCGAGGGGTAGTGAAGCATCCGAAGATCGGTTGCATTGACTTGAGTATGACCGGAGAATTGTCTAAAATACAGATCCACTAGTGTGGAATTCAAAAAGATGGCAAGCCCCTTTGCAACCTCATCACTCAGTGGAGCTTTGTTTATATGAAAGACGTTAACGTGATTTTCGAATCCAATTTTTTCGTATGGTACTCGTCGCGGATCGTAAATCGCAGCCACAATCCGACGGCGCTCCTCCGTTGAGCTCAAGCGTCGTGTCAAAACATACCATCCATTGGGCATTAGCCAACGTTTGTTTTCTTCCGTCTCATAGATAGCATTTGGTTTTTTGCCTTCAAGAACAGGCCAACAGATCTGATTCTTGTGGAAATGACTTGGGTAAATTAACGGAACTGCCCCTTTGGTCGGTTGCTGTCTTAAATCATTTTTGAGACGAAAATCCACAACTGGCCCAGT
>JAGQUY010000116.1 GCA_020438245.1 Bacteroidota bacterium | reverse complement strand
TTGACCAATCCGCTCTTCATGCCTTGTCGTTGCAAGTTGCGTAATTTCTTGATATCCTATTGTATGGAAATTGGAAAGGTGCAAATCAACCAACCGCTTGCGCTGGCGCCCATGGAGGACGTCACCGACATTGCTTTCCGCATCATTTGCCGAAGACTGGGCGCGGATCTTCTGTACACGGAGTTTACCAGTAGCGAAGCGTTGATCCGGGAGGCTCCGAAGGCGCTTCGCAAAATAACTGTTTCGGACGAAGAACGCCCGGTGGCCATTCAGCTCTTCGGCGGACTGGACACGAGCATGGAAGGTGCCGCTGCGGTAGCGGAACGAATGAAGCCGGATTTTATCGATATCAACTGCGGTTGTTGGGTCAAGGATGTGGCATTGCGCGGGGCGGGTTCGGGATTGTTGCGCGATCTTCCTCGTTTTGAGGCGATTGTTCGCTCGACGGTTCGCGGAACCGTTCTTCCGGTGACCGTCAAAACGCGGCTTGGCTGGGATAAGAACTCGATCAACATTCTGGATGTTGCGCGCATGGTGGAAGACGCGGGCGCCAAGGCCCTCACAGTTCATTGCCGTACTCGCGACATGGGCCACGATGGAAACGCCGACTGGGGATGGCTCGAAAAAATCAAGAATATCCTTTCCATACCGCTGCTGGGCAACGGAGACGTACGGTCTCCGGACGATGCGGCACGAATGTTCCAAACGGGCTGCGACGGCGTGATGATAGGTCGCGCGGCGATTGCCAATCCGTGGATTTTTCGTGAATCCCGGCATTTTTTAGAAACAGGTCAGCGGCTTGAACCGCCTACGGCGGAGGAACGCATTCGGGTCTGTCTGGATCATCTCCGGCTTTCCGTGCACTACAAAGGGGAGAAATACGGCGTCCTGGAATTCCGGAAGTATTATTCAGGATATCTAAAAGGGTTGCCGTTGGTTGCCAAGCTCCGTGCAGAACTCATGCAGTTTGTGGAAATGGCTCCGATCATTGAACGAATAGAACGGTACCGTCATGAAATAGCCGGCATGGAGCTTTACGATCTGCCGAGGCTGGGCGGGCTGATTGGCACCCGATATGAGACGAACCCGACATAGTCCCCGAATGCTTCAACCGCGGTCTCCAAGAGCCGACTCGGGGCTTTGACTTGCATGACTTTCAAAAAAATCGTAATAATAAGGAAGTCATCTCCCCGGAGTTCTCATGATTACAATCGCAGTGTACAATCTCAAAGGCGGTGTTGGCAAAACAGCGGCCGCAGTCAATTTGGCCTGGCTGTCGGCCAACGAGGGAAGACGAACCCTTTTGTGGGATTTGGATTCACAGGGTTCCGCGAGTTTCTACTTTCACTCCAAGCCCAAGTATAAGATACCTCCGAAAAAAGTCGCCCAGGAATACGGACTCACGGGTTTTCTGAAGAAAACGGATTTCGGAAATCTGACGATTCTTCCGGCCGATTTTGCAAATCCCCGAATAGATGCCATTGCGCAACAGATGCACAAATCTCCTCAAGCGATCCGCAAAGCACTCAAGGAGGTATCGGGTGAAACCGATTTGGTTTGGATCGATGCGCCGGGTGGCTTTACGCCCTTGACCGCCAATCTGCTGGCGGCGGCCGATTGGATCCTTGTACCCCTTATCCCGACGGTCTTGTCTCTTCGGAGTTACAGCAACGTGGTACGTTACGTTCGCCAGCGAAAATTGGAAACGCGGAGGATTATTCCGTTCTTCTCTCTTGTTGATTTGCGCAAATCCATTCACAGTGCCACCATCAAAGAATTCGTTTTCCCGGGCAGTAAATTTACCAGAGCATATATTCCATACGCATCCGATGTGGAGCGCATGGGTGTTCGCAGAGCCCCGCTGGTGTCGTATTCGAGATCGTCCACTTCAGCGATGGCGTATACCGCCCTCTGGAAAGAAATTGTCCGGCGAACCAAATTGAAGTGAGAGGCTGTGGCTCATGAGCTCCCAAATTAAGATCGACTGGTTTGACAGTACGCTCTTGCGGGGAAACCCGCTGGGTGACCCGCATGTGCGAAAACTTGTCATTTATCTCCCGCCCTCGTACGAATCCGAGCCCAACCGCGAGTTTCCGACGATTTATTTGTTGAGCGCCTATATGGGGTTCGGCGCCATGCTGCTTGCTCCCCAAGCCTGGGGGTATTCCATCGACGAGCGCCTGGACAGGTTGATCGGCGCCGGAAAGATGGAGGAGTGCATCGTCGTTATGCCCGATACGTTTACGGCATGGGGAGGATCGCAGTACATGAATTCGATTGCGCAGGGACCCTACGAAGACTATGTGATCAGGGAGATCGTGCCCTATGTGGATTCGACTTATCGGACGATGGCCGCTCCGCGGCATCGTGGTTTGCTCGGGCGTTCGAGCGGCGGATATGGCTCTTTCATCCTTGGTATGAAGCACCCCGATCTCTTTGGATCGATTTATTGCAGCAGCGGAGATATGTATTTTGAATACGGATACAAACCCGATTTCCCGAAGGCGTACACGGTTCTTCACCGAACCGGCGGGCTGGAGGAGTTTTTCAGGAGATTCTTCGAGGCTCCCAAGAAATCGGGTGAAATGATCACGACCATGAACATCATTGCGATGTCAGCGGCCTATTCACCCAACCCGGATGCGCCCTATCAAATAGATCTTCCCTTCGATCTGGAAACGGGCGAACTTCGGGGCGATGTTTGGATGAAATGGCTGGAACAGGATCCCGTTTATCTGGTAACCCAAAAAACCAACCAACTGCGGCTGAAAAAACTGAACGACATTTTTATCGAATGTGGTTCCCGCGACGAATATAACCTCCATATTGGCTCCCGAATTCTTTCAAAAAGACTCTCCGCCGCCGGAATTCCGTTTTCGTATGAAGAATTTGAGGACGGGCACATGGGCACAAGTTACCGATACGAAGTATCCCTGGTTAAACTGAGTGAGGCAATTTCCGGATGATGCGTCTTTTTCCGGCCTTATTTTTGGCGCTTTCGTTGCCCGTTGCGGCTCAGAATCCGACGCCCGTTCTGGCCATTGTACCTGTGAAGGCGGACGGTTCGGGCGAGTTTCCTGTATTTTCCATCTGTTTCGCGGTAGAAAGCGCAGCGGCCGCACTGGACGAACCGGCCCGAGTACTTTCCACTCAGGCCAAGATCCCAAGCCCCGAAACGCTGAAGTCAGAACCGCCGTTTTCACTGTACGATCAGGCCGTGTTTGTCCGCCAGGATCCTGCCTCGTCTTCAATCCAATTGGATCTTGTTGAAATCAAGACCGGTAAAATGTTGGTCAAGAGTTTGAACGTTTCGCGTAAGGAAAAGGAGTCGTTGGCGGATTTCCATTTCAGGGTCTGCCTGGATCTTTGGAAGAAAGCGGGATGGAAGATGGATCCCAAGAAGATAAAGGCGACCACGACTGCTTCGGAAGCGGATGCCTATGAAGTCTTTCAACACGCCCGATTTTCCGAAAGTCAGTTTCCGGATTCGGCGGAGGCGTTATACCGTCGCGTCCTATCGATGAACCCGGGCTTGATTCCCGCTGCGATTGCATTTGCCAATTTTCTTGCAGACAGGAACAGGGCCCCGGAAGGTGCGCTGGTGTTGGTCAATCACCCGAAAGATGCAAATGCGCTTCGGGCATTGGGAGATCTGTATTTTTCCCACCTCAACGACCTCAAGAAAGCAAGACAATCGTATCAGGAGGCGATCAAAGAACAACCTCGGGACTATCGGTCGCTTTCTCAGCTCGCCGTTATCGCGTACCTGGAGAAGAACAACGACCTGGCGAGGCAGTATGCCAATCAGTCACTCTCGGTACGACCGGACTTTGCAGCGGCACTCAATGTGCTGGGAAATTTGTCCATGCTTCAAAGAGACACGGTTTCTGCTACGAAGTTCTACGAACGATCCGCAGCGTCCGATCGATTTGAGATCGTGGCCAGAAAGAACCTGGCACGTATTCACGAAGAGAAGGGCCGTTTCGGTGAAGCGCGGAGCCTGTATGAGGACATCCTTCGCAGCCGACCGGACGATGCACTGACACTTATTACTCTCGCCAACCTTGAATACCAGCAGGGTGAGATCCACGATGCTGCATTACACTACGTCATGGCCGTTCTGATTCGGCCGGAGTTGGAAAGTGCATCGCAAAATCCTGTTCAAATTCTTCAGTTCCTGAATCGGAGAAAGACAGGCTCCGGCGCCCTTGTCGATTTGGTTACCGCCTGGGATGACGCCCTTCTGGACGGAGATCTTCCGGAATCGCAGCAAAAGACGGTGCATGCCGCCATTGGATTCGTTCGATTGGTCTATTTGAGACAGCCTGCAGAAGCGCTCACCGATCTGCAGATTGCAGTTGGATGGAACCCCGATCTCCTGCGGCTTCATTGGCTTTTGGGAGATGCCTACGACCAAATGAATCAGTATGCCCGCGCGCTGGAGTATTACCGATACTATGCAGATCGGGTCAACGATGAGTACGGTTATGCCCGGATTCATCTCGCGATGGCCAAGACGCTCATCCGTATGAAGCGATTTGAAGATGCACAACTGGAGATACTTAAGAGCATTCGCATGAACCCTAATGCGGAGTCGTACCTCTATTATGCGGTTGTGCTGCGTGGATTACGCCAGTACGAGTCCGCCATAGGGCAACTGGAAAAAGCGTTGAGAATTTATCCGGCGTACCTGGAGGCGTACTTGGAGATCGGCAAAACCTGTATACTGGCGCGTAAATACGATCGAGCCATGATTTACTACAAAAAGGCTGTTGTGCTTGATTCCAGCTACTATCCTGCACGAATGGCGTTGTCCGAACTGTATCTGACGCTGGAGCGATTCGAAGATGCCGAATCCGAAATTCAATCCGCGCTGCGTCTTACGGGGGATCACGATATTCCTGAGCTTTTTTCCGCATACGGGAATATCCTGCTGGAACAGAAGAAGTATGAAGAGGCTGCATCGTGGTTCTTTAAACACTGGCAACTGGATTCCAGCGATGCCGATCTTGCGTATAAAATAGCCGTTACCTTCGGGGGCCGGAACGACGTGGCAGGTTCCGTGCTCTGGCTCGAAAAGGCGTTTGCGGATAATTTCACCGATTTTGCCGCCGTACGCAGAAATAAAGTCTTTCAGAATATGAGAAAAAACATCTCCTTTGAACAACTGATTCACCGCTACGAAGATGCTTTCCAGCAGGAAGCTCTTAAACGACTGAAAACCAATTGAGGATGTCGAATGTCTTTTGAAACCGAACAAATAAATATTGACGACGACGATAGAACCGAACAGGTTCGTTTTCACTTCGGGCGGGTGTATAACATCATGCGCGAGCTGCGACGTCAATGTCCATGGGATCGCGAACAGACTCACGACAGTCTTCGTCCGTATCTGCTGGAAGAGGCATATGAGGTGCTGGAAATGCTGGACGAACGCCGATACGACGACTTACGCAAGGAAATGGGCGATTTGCTGCTGCAGATCCTTTTTCACACCCGTTTGACGGAAGAAACCGGTACGTTTGACATGGCCGATGTGCTGCGCAGTTTAAGCGATAAATTGATTCGACGGCATCCGCATGTATTCGGCGAGGTGACGGCAAATTCATCCGATCAGGTGCTTACCAATTGGGAACGCATCAAACTCAATGAAGCCGATCGGGAATCCGTGCTGGATGGCGTGCCAAGGACTCTGCCAGCTCTGGTGCGAGCGTCGCGAATGCAGGAGAAGGCGTCCAGAGTTGGTTTCGACTGGGGTAAAATTGAAGAAGTGTGGCCAAAGGTTTTTGAAGAATTACAAGAACTCCAGGAGGCGGCCCCCGGTCTTGATCCGGACCGCATAGAGGACGAACTTGGTGACGTGTTGTTTTCCATCGTCAATATTTCAAGATTCCTCAAGGTGAATCCTGAAGACGCACTTCGGCGGACGATCGACAAATTCAACCGGCGTTTCCGCTACGTTGAAAAACAATTCAAAATGGCCGGCAAAGAAATGCAAGAAGCGACCTTGGCGGAGATGGATGAATTTTGGGAGGAGGCCAAACGACTTGAAAAAGATCAGGCGTGAAGAATCAGTACAAGCGGCAGGATATATTCAAATGTTCGCACGACGCCCATAGGCAGCGTGGACACCACGTTTCCGTATATCATACGTTGCACCGCAAGAAGTGCTTTCCAAACGGATGTACCTATTTTCGATGGAAATGCATCGAGTTGGAACATCGCAGAAAGTGCTACCGCGGATATTCTCATGTAGGACGTACTTGTCAGGGATGCCGTTTTTTTGATGAGGAAAAGATGACCCGGGTACTGGTCAAAGAAGATCCCCGGGGCTATCCGGACTTCGTTGAATTGTTGCAGGATTTTGAAGAATGGCTTCGCGATCATGTCGAGAAGCGGCACGAATGTTTGGGGACCATCCGGTCGGTGAAACCGCATATCAAAATGTTCGGTGAACCTTCGGGCAACCCATCGGTTCATCTGGCGGGATATTTGGTGTGCTTTGAAAATACGTTCATCGGGAACGAGCGGATTGACGATCCGGTTTTCGCCGTCGTCGGACGGGCTGCGCAACAACGCCTACAGCTGCGGCGCGGGGATGAATTGGAGTTTGAGGCGATTCTTACGGTAGATGAAGGTCGTCTCCGGCTGGATCAGTGGCGCAAAATAGATTTCAGAGTACGGGCCGAAAACGAGATGGTTTGGAACGACAGCAAATCGGTTGTAGCGCGATCCACGGGAACCATGCTCAAACATCAGGCCGAAAAATGTATTGCCTGCGACCAGGGTATGCTGGTCGATGTGGTACGCCGAGAATATGGAAAGGATAGACTGCTTCATAGAATCTTTTGTCTTCAAGGAATGGCATCTGCTTCAGCGTGCACCTACGACGCGGGGTCCGAGTTGTATACCAATTCCTGCAGTAATCGTGCGTTGTAAAATCGTTTAGGTAAGGAGTATCCCATGCAAAGAGCAGTATTGGTTGTTTTGATTTTAGGAATTGCCGCCTGTTCAAAGCCGGTTTCCAAGGAGGAGCAATGGCTTACGGATTTCGAAAAATCAGGCGGACTGGAAACGCCCCGATACGACAAGACGATCGAATATATCAAACGCCTGGAAAGGGCTTCTCCGTGGGTTCGATTGATGTATTTTGGCGTTACACCCCAGGGGCGCCGCTTGCCTATGGTCGTGGTTGACAAATCGGAACACTTTGCGGCAGGGCCCTGGAAGGACAGGGCGAAAC
>JAGQUY010000115.1 GCA_020438245.1 Bacteroidota bacterium | reverse complement strand
CCGTAAGAAGAAGCTTCATGCGTTTTCGATAGACACACCCATTTCTTACAAGGACTCTACGTACACAATTGAAATTCCTGATCTGACGTATTACCCGGACAAGGATATTATGCGGAATGAGCGCAACGCGCTGATTAAGACCGCCATTGAGGAACTGCCGGAAAAGTACAAAAGAGTTATTTTTCTTCGCCATTCAGAGGAGTTGTCGTATGAGGAAATTTCGAAAATGCTGAAAATTCCGATTGGCACGGTAAAAGCTCGGATTTTCAGAGCGCGTGAAATGCTGAATCGTTTCTTAAAAGGTAAAGTGGATCGGGGAAACTGACGTGAAATATATTAATCTGAAGTTGTTCGCTATTTTCTTACTTCCATCGCTGTCGCTGCTTGCGCAAGACCGCATCCAAATATTTGACAGGGATGATGAAAAGGAGCTGAAGGTCAAACTTGAGTATGGCGCCGGCGTCGTCTCTGTGCGAAAAGTCGAAAGTGACAAGCTCTGTATCGTCAAAATGAATCGAACGAAGAAAGAAATTGCGACCGAGGTAAGATATTTAAAGCGGGGTACAACTGGGTACCTAGATATTGAGCTGACCGATGACATGTCGTACAGCATGTTTGATGTGGACGACCAAAAACTGGACATTGAGTTGACCGACAAGATACCGTGTTCTGTTAACATGGAGATGGGTGCATGTTCGGGGCGCCTGGATTTTTCGGGTATCCGTCTTCAGGATCTTGCCCTATCCATGGGCGCCAGTTCTGCGGAAATTGAGTTCAACACGCCCAACAAGGACCGAATCAGAAAGCTCAAGGTCGAGGCGGGCGTGTCCAAACTGAAAATGCGTGGTCTGGCGAATGCCAATTTTGAAAGAATGGAGTTTGAAGGCGGGGTCGGCTCGTATGTACTCGATTTCTCCGGTAATTTGAAGGAAAACTCGGAATGCCGTATTTCATTGGGCCTGGGAAAGCTGGTTGTCAGGATCCCACGAAACCTCAATGTTCGAATTCATTCTGACGAGTCTTTTTTGGCGTCATTCAAGATTGACCGCAAAGAGTTTGTTCGCAAGAACGATACTTACTACAATGTCGATTATGATGATAGCCGCCCACACATGGAGATGTGGATTGAAACGGGATTGGGGAATCTGAAGGTCCAGACGATTGAGTAAGTTGGTTATTCAAATCAATTCCTTACACAAACCATGCTTTTCAGCATGGTTTTTTGTGTTGTTATGTGCTGGATTTCTTAACGCTCAGGTTGATCTGGGTGAGAGGCTGGAAAAAGACGGTCGCCTGGATGAGTCAATCGCAGCCTTTGAGAGAGTAATAAGGACGGACAGTACGAATGAGCGTGCGCTGGCGGGTATCAAGCGGATATATAAAACGTTAGGGCGCAATTCGGACAGAATTCCATTGCTCATCCGGCAATTGAACATCCAGCCGCAGAATATTACGCTACTTGCCGAATTGGCGGACGCCCAATTTCGAACCAATCGGGATGACGACGCGCAAGTCACGATTTCAAGGATACTATCCTTAAAAGACGACTGGGAACGACTTTACGGGATTGCAGCATCTGTCTTGATTGAAAATGGACGATTTGAAAGGGCGCTCGATCTATATAAGGACGGGCGACGCCGAAGCGGGATTCCTACTGCATTTTCAGCAGAACTCATACGCGTATTAACCTACCTTGGGGACTTTGAACAGGCGACAAGAGAAGTACTTCTGCAAATGCGTGAGGGTCAGATTTCGGCAGATCAGGCACGCGTACAGATCATGAGGTTTCCGGACTCCCACAAGGAGAACGTTCAGATTTCGGAAGCGCTTCGGTCCTACCTGGTCTCCAATCCAAACTCCTATATACTCCAGCGGCTCAGGTATGAGATTCTTTTTAGGGACCAACAATATGAGGAGGCGTTTCAGTCGATCAAGACGATCGACACGCAGTTTAAGAAGGAAGGTGCAGAGTTGCTTGTCTTCGCAAACGATGCCTTTGAACAGGGCATCTATGAATACGCGATGAAAGCATACCGGCATTTCCTGTCAATCTATCCGGTGGCCCCTCAGGCCGAAATGGGGGTCGCCCGGTGCCTTGAAAAATCGGACATACTCACTCCGGCGGGTGAGTCTCCTCTTCTTGGATCGGAAAAAATCCCGGAAGCCCAAAGACGGGATCCGGCCATCGCATCTTATCAGGAAATCATCAGGAAGTATCCAAAGTCTGTTTGGAGTGCTGAAGCATCTTACCGGACCGGAAACGTGCTGTTATACCGCCTGAGTGATGTGGATGCTGCGTTAACGTCTTATTTCCGCGTTCGGGAAGAATTCCCGCAGAGTGCCTATCGATTGGAAGCTGCTTTTTGCATCGCTGACTGTTATGTGAGGAAGAACGATCTTGCCAATGCAAGTGCGACCTATGCAGCATTGCAGAAAGAAATCGGGCGCGGTCCGGAAGCGGAAAGGGCGGTATTCAAAACAGCTGAGCTTTTTTTTCTTATGCAAAATCTGGATTCCGCGTCCGCCCTGTTCCGGATGCTCGCAAAAAGGAGCCATGGCACCTACACCAATGATGCATTTTCGTTTCTCTTGCTATTACAGGAGAACCACAAAACCAAGGATTTGCTGGCCGAGTATGGACGTGCGTTGCTCTATGCTCGACAGCAAAAACCCAACGAGGCGTTGACGGTGCTGACCCAACTGATCAAGGAACATCCAAAGGCTGCCATCGTGGACGATGCGCTTATGTTGCTGGGAGATGTGCAATTGTCCTTGGCCAATCCGGATGGAGCCGTGGAGGTCTGGAGGAGTATAGCGGACTATTTTCCGGACAGCCCTTTGGGAGACCTGGCTTTGAAAAGAATAGCCGA
>JAGQUY010000114.1 GCA_020438245.1 Bacteroidota bacterium | reverse complement strand
CATACTGCAAGACGCCAGTCATGATCAAAGCCTTGCCGGACTCTTTCAGCTTTTTCATGTCGATTTCAAGGCCGATCATGAAGAGCAGCAGGATCAAACCGATTTCCGAGATGGTTTCTATGTCTTCTTTGCTGACGATAAGGTGCAGGCCGATCGGACCGACAACCACGCCGGCTGCAATGTAGGCCAGGAGAAGCGGTTGTTTGGCATAATGAAAGGCAAAAGCGAGTACTGTGGCCGCAATGATGGAAATTCCGATGCTCTCAATCAGATGATGTTCGCCATTTTCACCTCCGCCCGCAAAACCCATCTCAGGTAAAAAAAGGCTCATGGAGACGGCAAGAAATGCCGAAAGTCTGAAACGAATCTGCGTTGGAAAAGAAAGCATGCGAAAACCCCATTGATTGTGATGAACCAGAAATGAATCATTGAAAGTAGTTCAAAAAACCAAATCTGGCAATGAAAATCACCCAGAATGCCTTGATCTTTTGACCCTTGCGAAGTAGATTGAACGACCTTTCAATGCGCGACACCACTTAGTAAGGTTCTTGTTATGCCCAATTCAGCCAAAAAGAAGGCCAAGAAATATTCCACCATTTCCGGTGAAGAAGAAATTCGGAAATTGGGAGAGAAGGTAGGGCACGGGAAACCAACCCCAGCCGACCCGGTCGGATCAAAGGTTACCGCCGAGCACGAGCGTATGAAGGAGTTTTCACCGGGCGTTCCCCCCTGGAGACGATGGGGCCCGTTTGTAGCCGAACGATCCTGGGGTACGGTGAGGGAAGACTACTCTGCAGATGGAAACGCGTGGGTCTTTCTTTCTCACGACATGGCACGCAGCAAGTCCTATCGTTGGGGTGAAGATGGAATCGCGGGATGGTGTGACAGATATCAAGTGCTGAATTTTGCCCCGGCTTTTTGGAACGGGAAAGATCCTATCCTGAAAGAACGGTTGTTCGGTCTGACGCCGTTGGAGGGAAATCACGGAGAAGATGTCAAGGAATACTACTTTTATCTGGACAGCCTGCCTTCCCATGCCTACAACAAGTATTTATACAAGTATCCTCAGGGTGAGTATCCCTATCAGTGGCTGATTGAAGAGAACAAACGACGGAACGGACAAGGGGAGGAGTTTGAACTCCTGGATACGGGGATTTTCGATCAGGATCGGTATTTTGATATTGAAATCGAATACACGAAGAATGCCCCGGAAGACATTTTTATCAGAGTGGAAGTCTTCAACAGGGGTGACGTCGACGCTCCGTTTCATTACGTCCCAAACTATTGGTTTCGGAACCGGTGGGGGTGGAGCACGCCAAGAACAGGTGAACCGTCGATTGTTCCCGGGCCTGGAGGGAAGGATTTTGTATCGGTGGTTGGCGATGACTCAACCATGGAAATGTTCGCCAATCTCCCTTTCCCGTATCAATTAGGGAAGAGATATCTGTACGCCGAAGGCAAGCCAAAGGCCTATTTTACGGACAACGAATCCAACACAGAGAAACTCTATGGTGTTGCCAATCCAAGACCGTTTGTCAAAGATGCTTTCCATCGCCACATAGTCAATGGGGAAAAGTGCGTCAATCAGGACAAGAAAGGCTCCAAGGCCTGCTTTCATTACAACGACACCATTCCTGCCGGCAAATCCAAAGTGTATCGGCTGCGACTGACGGCCGATGTGCTTGAAGATCCGTTCGAAGGATTCGATGCACTTGTTATCCAGCGGCGTAAAGAAGCAGATGAATATTACGAGACCATTTATCCGGCCAAAGCGTCATCGGAAGAGCGCAAGGTGTTGCGACAGGCGTACGCCGGCATGTTGTGGACCAAACAAATCTATCTCTACGATGTCAATCGCTGGTTGGTGGGGGATGATCCGTCGGCGCCCCCGCCGGAGTCGAGGTGGAATATTCGCAATAGCCACTGGCGTCATTTAAACTCCATGCGCATCATTTCGATGCCCGACAAATGGGAGTATCCGTGGTTTGCCGCGTGGGACCTTGCTTTTCACACCGTTGCGTTTGCCGATCTGGATATTGAATATTCCAAGGAGATGTTATGGATCATGCTCTTTGAGCAGTTTCAGCATCCCAACGGACAAATACCGGCCTATGAGTGGGAGTTCTCCGATCTCAACCCTCCTGTGCATGCGTGGGCCGTGTGGAAAATATACACGATGGATCGTGACCGTACCGGCAAACCGGACCTGGCCTTTCTGGAAAAATGCTTTCATAAGTTGCTGATGAATTTTGCATGGTGGATCAACAAGGTTGACAGTTCGGGCAACAATGTTTTTGAAGGCGGATTTCTCGGATTGGACAATATCACTGTCGTTGATCGGAGCGAGAAACTGCCCGGCGGCGCAGTTCTGGAACAGTCGGATGCGACTGGCTGGATGGGGATGTTCTGTCTAAACCTGATGAGAATCTGTCTGGAACTTGCCAAATACAACAAAGTGTATGAAGGCTTGGCTACTAAATTTGTTCAGCACTACATCTACGTAGGTGCCGCCATGAAAAACATGGGTGAGCACGGTATTGAACTTTGGGACGATGAGGACGGTTTCTTCTACGACGTGTTGACGTATCCGGGCGGCGGGGGTCATGAAAAATTCAGGGTCCGATCGCTGGTCGGACTGATCCCGCTGTATGCGATCGATATTCTCCGCGGGTCTCAGCAGGAGGAAAACAAGGAATTTGTATCGAATCTTGATTGGTTTTGCCGCAATCGTCCGGACATCGTGCGGCGGTGCGTGTACGTTGACGATCATCCGGAATACGGCCGACGTCATATTTTATCGATTGTCGATGCGAATCAATTAAAACGTCTGATGGAACACATTTGCGATCCCGAAGAGTTCCTGTCCGAGTTTGGTCTTCGCGGTCTTTCAAAATACCACGCAGAGCATCCGTACTTCTTTGGCGACAAGAAGGTTGAATATGAGCCGGCCGAGGCGACCAGCAAGATCAAAGGGGGCAATTCGAATTGGCGGGGGCCTATCTGGTTTCCTACCTCGTACCTCATGATTAACTCGCTGGTCAAATTCGGAGAGGCATTTGGCGACGACTTCGGTATCGAACACGATGGGCGATTCATCACGCCGGCTGCACTTGCCGAGGATCTGGCAAATCGGATGATCAAAATTTTTATACCGGACAAAAACGGACGACGTCCGGTCTACGGGAACATCAAAAAATTTCAAGACGATCCGCACTGGAAGGATCATTTGCAATTTTTTGAATATTTTCACGGCGATACGGGCAAGGGCCTCGGCGCCTCCCACCAGACCGGGTGGACCGGACTGGTGGCAACTCTTATTCAGGAATGGAGAAGGTAGCGTGAAGGCGTATTTGTTCGTTTTTTCGTCGTTGATGGCTTTGGGGCCTCTTTTCGCCCAAGACGGCGTTTCCCCTGATCGTCCTGGTTTCGGGAACGGGACGTCTATTGTCACCGGTCTTCAATTGGAGGCCGGTTACGAGTATTCGAAAGTGGAGAAGACCAAGACAAATGTGTTTGGTCTGGTGACACTTCGAATACCGTATAAGTCGTGGATTGAATTCCGGGTGGGGGGCAGTTCATTTGCCTCTCAAAGCGGGAGTGGGTCCAGCGTTTCGGAATTTCAGGACTTGAGTTTGGGGAGCAAATTATTACTCCTCAAGGGATCGGATCACTTTGAACTGACAAATCCCCGCGTGACGTTGATCGTAGAATCGACGGTTCCGACAGGCGGGAACAATTTCGGATCCGACCAGGCACAACCAGGTACGTCGATATCCGCAGGATGGCCATTAAATGAGAAATGGTCTGCAAATGTGAACCTGTTCTATTTGAGCGCGTACGATGGAAGCCGGTCCAATGATTTCAGCGGCGTAGTCTCTTTGGGATATGTCCTCGGTACGAGATTGTCAACTTATTTTGAAACCTATGCACTTTATCCTGAGTCTGGCGGCTCGCGCCAGTACATCGGTCATGGCTGGGCTTATCTGCCAAATCCTTCTTTGCAGATCGATTTCAATGGGGGCGTTGGACTGAACGGCGATTCTCCGGATTTTTTTGCAGGATTGGGAGTTGCTTGCAGGTTTTAATTGGAATAAAGCCCGCCGCGGTTCGTTAAAAGGCTAGATCAATCCCAAAAAAGGGGCCCTTGAAAGATACTGCGCTCATTTTTTTCAGCCGTAGCTCTTGGACGGAACCCGGGCACAAGAGCTTCGGCCTTCGAAGCCGGATCGCGGGAAAAAGACTGGTTTCACGCCTTACTGAATCGGTTTTGCACGAAACGGATTTTCTTTCGTGCGACAAATTCTGGGTTTCAGATGTTCCTATTCCCCTCTCAATCCTCCACAAACATCGATTTTCCGAAAATCTGATTCAAATCGGCAACTGCCTTCGGGAACGGCTGAAGAATGCGTTTGTTCAGCTTTTTGAGCGCGGCTATCGGCAGGTTATTGTCATCGGGAACGATACCCTGATTTCAGGTGCAGAACTCCACCGGGTCGTCGCGCACCAGGGAGATGTGTACGGCCCCAGCGCCGATGGTGGATTCTACCTTCTGAAGCTTCAGGTGGATTCAAAAAACCGGTACATGCTGAATGCGGATGCATGGGTCGGCGATCAATTGAAATGCATACCGTCTTCGGTTCATGTTCTTAAAATACGAGTTGACCTGGATTCTTGGACTGAAATGAACCGGACGGACTTCGACCGGCGATTGATAAACTGGATTCGCTCATTGATAGCACCGCAAGCGGAGACTCTAGACTGTGTTCAAATTATGCATTGGTATATCGATTTTCGAAGATTCTTTCAAAAGCCACCCCCGATCCTTATCGCCGCCTGATCTTTCCAACAAATGTATTTTTTCACTCATCGCCTTCATCAGGGAGATTTATGGATTACTATTCTTCAGACGATCTAAAACGCTTCGGTAAGATCGGTGTTTTCAGGAAAGAACTGGCCGACAAGTTCTTCGAGTACTATAATCAGGTAACCGGTGTGGACGGCGCTCTTACCAAACGGGAGAAGGCCCTTATCGCACTGGCGGTTTCGATCGCCAAGCAGTGCCCCTACTGCATCGACGCC
>JAGQUY010000113.1 GCA_020438245.1 Bacteroidota bacterium | reverse complement strand
ACAACCTCCTGAAAGTTCACATCTAACCCATCGCGGCGCGACCGATCCCGGCCAAAGCAGGACACCGGCTTGAGAGCCCGACAGCGCGGGCATTGCTTGGTTTCGCACATAGCTTCCTCTTGTTTGGAGGGCGGACGCCATCGGCCAATGACGCCCGCCCCCGCGCTTCGTCGCTGCACCACTTTCGACGACGAAAACTCAGGACCGGGGACGGCAGCGCGAACGGAGAGGCCACCCCTATGCAGCCGAGCGTTGCCGACTGCTCACGGAGCCACACCCGAAGGCGCACGACCATTTTGAATGCCGTTAGCGGAATCACCCCGTGACCCAGGCTGCAAAGGGGAGAGGGCGGCGCACGGTCGGCCAACCTTCATCTGGATGATGACGCGCCGCCCCACTGCGCAGTACCACCGGCCCTGCGAACCAACGCCCACCAAGTCGTCGGGAGGACGACAAGGCAGGCAATTCTTGTTGTGGTGTTCCCTGCGATAGAGATGGGTACGACGAGTGCGGATTTCAACTTGCGGAGTTGCGCGGAAGTAGCGAAACTCGTGCTCGCTGGGCGGCTTTTGGCGAAGGGTGACTTGGTCCAATTACCGAAAAAAAAGTGGGCAAGTGGTGGTTGTTTTTCTGGAGGCGGACGTGAGTTATTTTGCGCGGCTCGTGGCTACGTATATTTCGGTCTTTGTGCTATCTCTCAATGCCTTGGCTGAAAGTCAATTGCCCGATTACGATGGCAATGACGTAAACGACAGCTGTCGAACCGCAATAAATCTTGGCGAGATTGGATATCCGCAGCCACGCCAGGTTCAAAAGTCGGAGCAATTAGGGACTGTTTTCCAAAACAAATTTGATTCTGTAGACTTTTATCAATTTTCAATTTCGTCGAACGACTATGCCGTTCGCTTTCAAACTTCGGAAAATCCGCCTGGGACAATGTACCTTCGGTTTCTGGATGCTAGTTGTCAAGAATTCTTGCCGCAGTCCATCGGGAATGACAATGAAGACGTGACCTATGTACTCGCGGCGGGTACCTATTATGTAGTTGCCGCCAAGGGACCCTCGACTCGAGAAAATTCGCAATACACGCTGACAGTAACGCCTACCATAGTACCAGCCTTCGATACTGCCGGTTCATCGTGTTCAACGGCACAGAATATTGGTCGAATTTCTGCAAGGAACATACGAGGCGCGCTGTCACCAACGGACCCAGTTGATGCCTACACGTTTTTTGCGCCCAAATACTTCTGGATACGAGCTTTTCGACAAACATTTCCGAAAAATTATGCCGTTAGGATAGTGGACAGGCTTACAGGCAAGCGTATCGAACTTCCAAATATCGAGACAACCGTATTTTTTGACCCAGGGTTCTACTGCATCATCGTCGAGCAGCCTGGAATTAACACAACATTTAACTATACGCTTGTCTTGGAGGTGCAAGACTTTGGATATCCATCATCGCTTGACCGGATTGAGACCGCCGGGAACTTGGCCGGATATGACGTGGGTAATCTATCTTCAAATGGCTACATGAAGGATCGGTATGTAGATCGTCATGCACCCCTTACGCTCGTTAGGGCCAAGCAGTATGTGATTCGGGAGTGGGTCGGCGCCAACGCTCGCGAACAATGGTTCCGGTTCAACTTACAGAACCGCACAACTATTCAGATCAGTCTTCTCAATCTTTTGGCGGCGGCAAGGACAGAAATCTATAGAGCCGATGGAGCGTTCGTAGGCGTTACCGTAGCTAAAGACGGCGCCTCATTTACAGACAGGATGATCGAGCAGACTGCCAGAGTTCAGTTGGAGCAGGGCAGATATTATCTTCGGACGTTGTACCTGTCATCTCGTGTGCCCGGCACCGATTACCATCTTTATTTAATGACCGATTGAGGACGCGTATTAACAGCCGTGATGGCATGGTTATAAAAAGGCGTCCGAATAGAAGTTATTCAGCGACGCACATTTGTCACGACGACGGCCAATCCAGATTTAAAAAAAGGAAAGGGTCAAGGGAATATGAAATTATTTGGGAGTGCTATCTAGTCATGATGGAAAACAAGGCGATCAACAAGCGCTTTTTGCGAATTCCGCGAAGGGCGGAGCGGGGTGACGTTGAAACGCTGCATCAATCGTTTGTTTCTGTAGCCGATATAGAGTCAATATTGGATAACCCGGAAAATCAATTTATTTTGGGACGAAGAGGTACCGGTAAAACCCATGCTCTTCACTACTTGCAAAACAAGGCAGAAGGGAAGGGGGGTATAACAATCTACATTGATCTGCGGCTATTAGGATCAAATGGGTCGCTTTATGCTGACCCGGTTTTACCTAAGGAGCAGCGTATTGCAAATCTTGCGGTCGATTTTCTTGCTACGATACTGAATGTTCTCGCTGATATCGAAACGGACCCCAGCAAGAATGATCTATTTGGTTCGATGAACCCGCATCTTGACGAGTTGGCGGCGGGTATATCGAAAATTTATGTTACTTCTGAAGTTGAGGCGACGGATGAGACTAGTTCGGAAACGGAGTCGGGTAGCGCTCGGAGTGCGTCAATTGGATCGACCAAAGCGGCCCCAAGTTTAAACGTTTCAGCAAGTGACTCGACAAAATCGAAGCAAGGGAAGAAAAAGCAAAAGCGCACAAAGGGAGTGGAGAAATATACAATACATTTTGCAACAATTGGGAAAGCTTTTAAGTCGATTTCTGATTCTGTCGGGGTTCGAATTTGGATTTTTGTCGATGAGTGGACTGCGGTGCCGGAGGAGTTGCAGCCGTACCTAGCTGATATAATCAGGCGGGTTATTTTCCCAGTTTCGCGCATTACGGTGGTTGGCGCTTCCATCGAGCATCGGTCGCGTTTTCAGCTGGGTGTGGGCGGAAAGTACATCGGAATCGAGTTGGGTGCTGATTGCGCTGCGAGTATCAACTTGGACGACTTCATGGTTGCTGAGAATAATATGGATGCAGCTGTCGATTTCTTTGGAAGCCTGCTTTATCAGCATGTGAAGATGACCTGCCCCAGGGTTTTCGGAC
>JAGQUY010000112.1 GCA_020438245.1 Bacteroidota bacterium | reverse complement strand
CCATTGTGCCCTCCTAGCAATTCTTTGATCTTGTTTTCAATCTCAGCCGCGGAAAAGGGCTGCCCGCTGATTTTGTTGAAACTAACAGCGTCCACCAAATATTCCGCACGCATCAGCTTGACCAGTTGTCCCAAATTGATTTCGGGCACGAGTATCGTGTTGAATCGTTTCAGAATCTCACCCAGATCGGATGGAAACGGGTTCACCCATCGCAGATGGATTTGAGACACGCTGGCACCATCTTCACGACAACGTTCAACGCCCGTCCGTATGGCACCGTACGTTCCACCCCATCCCACTACCAGTACATCCCCCTTGTCGGGACCAAAAACTTCTGTCTTGGGAATGTCCTGAACTATTCGCTTGATCTTTTCGTCCCGGAGTCTGGACATGATGTCATGATTTTCCGCTTCGTAATTAACCGTTCCTGAGATATTCTTTTTTTCCAATCCACCAATTCGATGCTGGTGATCCGGTGTTCCGGGAACCACCCAAGGCCTTGCAAGCGTCTGGCTATCCCTGACGTATGGCGCAAAGTTATCAACCGAATCAGGCTGGGTAACCGCCTGTTTTCCGAGCGTGTGGATGTCCGGTATCTTCCAAGGTTCTGATCCGTTGCCGATATATCCATCGGATAGCAAGAAAACCGGAGTCATGTACTTGACTGCGATTCGGGATGCTTCGTATGCAACTTCAAAACAGTCGCCGGGGCGAGAAGCTGCGATAACGGGTACCGGAGACTCCGAGTTACGTCCATACATGGCCTGCAGCAGATCCGCCTGTTCCGTTTTTGTCGGCATCCCGGTGCTTGGACCAGCCCTTTGGACGTCAATGATGACCAGTGGCAATTCGGTCATGACGGCCAGATTAATCGCTTCACTCTTGAGACACACACCCGGCCCGGACGTGCTCGTGATGGCAAGATGACCGGCAAACGAGGCGCCAATGGCGGCCGTGACGGCGGCGATTTCATCTTCTGCCTGAAAGGTTTTCACCCCAAAATTCTTATACTTTGCCAGCGCATGCAGAATGTCGCTTGCGGGAGTAATCGGGTAGGATCCCAAAAAAAGTTGAAGACCAAGTCGCTGCGCAGCGGCGACAAATCCAAGGGCCATGCCTTCGTTTCCACCGAGGTTCCGGTATCTTCCAGGAGGCAACTTCGCCGGATGGACTTCGTACGAATTGACAAAAGCCTCGGTCGCAGCACAATACGCGTGTCCTGCGCGAAGAGCCAGGATATTGGCATCTGACAAAATGGTATTTTTTGCAAATTTCTCCTGCAAAAATCGGATCGTACTCTCCATCGGTCGGTTGAAGAGCCAATAAACCATTCCGAGCGCGAAAAAGTTCTTGCATCGTTCCATACCGCGATGATCAAGCCCGGTATCTTTGAGGGCGGCTTTGGTATGGGACGACATTGCCACACGGAAAGTCTGATACCCGTCCACAGTCCCGTCGTCAAGAGGATTCGTTTTACAATCGGCCAACCTCAGACCTTTTTCATCAAACGTCTCCAAATTAACGATCAGTACTCCGTTTGGCTTGAGTGCTTTCAGGTTGGCCTTGAGGGCAGCGGGATTCATGGCCACCAGCACATCCACTTCGTCGCCGGGCGTATGAATGTCGTAACTCCCGATATTGAGCTGAAATCCGGAAACCCCCGCGAGGGTTCCTGCGGGTGCTCTGATTTCGGCTGGATAGTCGGGCAACGTGCCAACATCGTTGCCAAACAGCGCTGAAACGTTGGTCAGCTCAGAGCCGACGAGTTGCATTCCGTCACCGGAATCACCGGCGAGTCGAATGGTTACTTGTTCCAAATTGAGTACTGACTCTACAGCCATCGTATGTCCTTTTCTTCAGGATCTGAAACGTTTTTTAAATAAAACAAAAAATCAAAAAGCCCCTTCTTTGGGGGCTATTAATATAGATATCTGTATGTTAAGTCGCAAGTGCTTGGATGCAGGCTATCCTTCCTTCGTGTCGTCTTGGCCATCCAGCAGATCCATAAGATGGATCACGGTCTCATTGGTTATGGTCACCGGTCCGCGCGGATCTGTGGAAGTCTTCTTGACTGCTTTGATCTCGACCGTTCCCGGAGGCACCATCTTAATTAC
>JAGQUY010000111.1 GCA_020438245.1 Bacteroidota bacterium | reverse complement strand
TAGCTCAGCTGGTAGAGCAACTGACTTGTAATCAGTAGGTCGACGGTTCAATTCCGCCCACCAGCTCAGCCGCCGGACGGTTCAAAAGGTAGCCGGATTCGACGATAGATTCAAATCAGATTTTCTTGGGCAGTTGGCGGAGTGGTCAATCGCAACAGACTGTAAATCTGTCGGGCTCAGCCCTACGGAGGTTCAAATCCTTCACTGCCCACGAGCAAACCCTGAACATTTTTGTTCAGGGTTTTTTTGTTGCAACCAATTGCGACATTGGCTCTGGGGTCGAGATAAATCGTGCCAAATAATCGAGCCTTCGGAGGTTCTGCGACAAAGGCGCATCCGCCATGGGTGGGAAATCCTTCGCTGCCCACGAGCAAATCTGATTCGGCAAACTTGGGGCTTTCTGGAAATTGAAGCCGCGTTGGGCGAAATTCGTCATGGTCCGATCGGCAAAGATGACGAAAACAAAAAGGGCTGCCCCATAAACGGAGCAGCCCTCAAAGAAGTTGACTAACTGTTAATGTGAAATAAAACGGGTGACATCAACAGGCGGAATGGAACTCCCGTAGAAATCGTTAACCGCCTTGATTACGGTGTTAGCGAGGATAGCATAGCCCAGTTTCGAAGGATGAACTCCGTCAAAACTGAATAGCCCACCCGTTATAAAGTCGGTTTTCACGCGAATGCCGCCGCCCGCATTGTATCCTGGTCCGGTCGGACCGGATACGGCTGCAATTTCCTGAAACAGGGAATTGGCATCGACCAGAGCCCAGCCATGTTCTGCTGCCTCTGCCTTTATTACCGCATTATACCCGTCGATGATATTCTTGATGTTTGCCACTTCTGTTGATGTCAACGTGTATTTTCCGCCCAAAGGATCCAGAGGATGCAGGCCGTATGGTGTCGCTGCATTGCCGTCGCCCAATGCGGTAGATGTAGATCCAAGAACGTTGGAGGCTGCAAGCGTGACGTACTGAACATTCGACTCTTGGTGGTAGATCTTTGCCTTCGTAAGCGGGTTCAGATTCACGGTTACAGAATCTTTGTTCACCGCCGTGAAATACGGAATGGCTGTCACATAGGGAATATAAACCAGAGCAACGTCTGCGCCCAGCGTAGCCAGACTATCCATGGCAAGGCTATAACCGGTCGTGAAATTATAACCCAGCGTCGTCGCCAGGGGATCGGCTGAGGTTACCGGCGTATACGGAGCAACGCCGGGTGTGGACGAGAAGTTACCGTTCAAGCCTGCTCCGCCGGTCGCATAGCCTAGAATATCGTTATTTCCAAGATGGAAAGTGACAAAGGTCGGGCTCAGCGCCTGCAGACTATGGTATTGTGTAGTTCCGCGTAAGATCGCTTGGAAAAGTCCGTTTGTCGAGCCCAATCGTGTTTGTTGCCAACTGTTGCTTGCGGTACCGGTAGCGTTTAGAAAATCATACAAAAATTCGCCTGGTACGGCCAAATTTTCATACGGAGTCGCTTGGAGCGAATTACCGGGTGTGGTGGAAGCGGTGGTCGTTCTGAAAATAGGTGACCCAGTCGTCGTGGAGAAGCCGAGCAGAACAAGCGTCCCAACCGTTCCCGAATCCGGGAAGTTGTTGTACGTGAATTCCGCATCCGGTATCCCGAGCTGACCGGCAATCAGCCTCGGGTAGGCAACGTCTTGATTTTCTTCCTTCAAACCCCCGCTTTGATACCCCGCGGTAAGGCTATTTCCGATGGCAACATATTTGGTGAAAGTTGCGGTTCCGTTACTAAAATTGCCCGAATCCTTCCCGGGATAGTTAACCGAACAGCCCGCCACAAGGGCAGCGAGGCCGAACGTAATGGATTTTATAATTCTATTCATCGATCGTTCTCCTAATTATTTGGCGCCAAAAGTGTACCCCATGCCTACCGAAAAGAGGTTGACATGAGAATTATAGGTTCCATCAAATCCATCAACGTTGTTCTTCGTGCTTCTTTCCAGGAAATTGACGGACAGGTAACTGACATCCACGGAGAACGCATCGTTGACCTTATATCCAAGACCGATTCCGATGTCGTGACGGTCTGTGTCAGGAAGAAGAGGGCTGATTGTATTGGCCGGAGCAGGCGTTTTGTCAAAAATATAGCCTAGGCGTCCCGCAAGCCGTTCGTTGAACCAGTATTCACCGCCAACGCGAATCTGCCACGCGTTGTCATAACTCTGATCAAGGATGCTGGTCAAAGATTGATTGTCCGGAAATTCGATCTGAATCTGTTTGAAAGTGCTCCAGCCGACGTACGCAAAGTCAACTTCAGCGCTCCATTTTTCAGTTTTGTATCCTACGCCGACCACCAAGCTATTTGGAAAGTTGAGATAATTGGCGTTGCCGTCCTGTTTGAGGCCGCCGAATGCCGGATTGTTCAGGTTCGAGGCTACGGTCTGATCGACCAACGCGGAGAAGGGATCTACACCGTAGATGTCTTCGTGCGTAATCTGTTTGAACTTGGCAGTTCCTTCATACGTGTTGTGAACCAAGTGCTTGTAGTCGACTCCGACAGACCAATTGTCGTCGACTTTGTATAGTCCGCCCAAGTGAAAACCAAACTCTGCGCCGTCTGTTCCCTTCAATTCCACCTCGGCTACGTCGTAAACACGGGTTGTCGAGCCGTTGAAAAAGGTTTGTCCCTGTCGCCTCTTGAGAGCTACTTTGGAATAAATATAGTCAACGGCAGCTCCGACGGAAAACTGATCCGTGACTTTATAGGAAAATGTGGGTGAAATATAGACTACCTGAATATCACCCAATAGCGAACGGTACCTTCCGCTGAAGTCGTCTTTCCACTCGGTGCCGAGTCCATAGGGCGTGGTGATGGACAAGCCGACTGCCATTTTGTCATCGACCTGATACGTGCCGTGTACAAAAAACGGTGGAAACCATTTGGTCTTTGCAGCATCTTTGGCATCGGTTCCTGGGTAGGGATTGCTTCCTCGAAATTTGGAAAGGGATTGCACCGGTGTTATACCGGCATAAAATCTCCATTGTCCGGGTATGCCGAACATAGCTAGACCGGCCGGGTTGTAGAATCCGGCCGATGGATCCCATGGCCGGGCCACAAAGGCACCGCCCTGGGCTGTGGCTCGAGCACCTTGCTCGTAAATTGAGAAACCGCCTGCAAACGCTGAACTGACAACCAATAAAACAGCTGTCAGGCAGGCAAGGCCGTTTCTCCAAAGAAAATTGAAGACGTGATGCATAGGTGAGTCTCCTGTGTTAGAATTAGAATACCGGAACATTAAGATAGGCAGGTAATGTTCTTAAAAAGCTATGCCAAAAGAAAGCAAGAGTCAATTGGAAAATAGTGGGGCGATTACTCTGTGGTAACCGTTTCTTTGGTGGGCTGCGGGGTCCCGCCACCGCCTTGCTGGTTTTGAATAATACGATCTACGATGGAGTCTGTGCTTGAGGCGTCTGCCTTGATAACCTGACCGTCCATAGTGAGAAGGGGAGTTCCGGGCAGTTTGAACTTCCGCCCTCGCGTTCTTTGAGAAACGAATGCTCTGCGCTTTTCTTCCGTATTTAGCCGCATACGGACCAGTTCGTCATAAATTCTCTTTTCGTTCATTGCAGTATTTGAATACTTGTCCGTATTCAACGTATTGCTGATCATCTTTGGCCCAAACTCCGGATTCTGTCGGATTACATCGAAAATCTTTGCCTTCTGCTCGATACTCAAATGCTTGGAGGCAATGTCGGTGGCATCCTCCGGATTGCGAAGGCCTGCATCACCCAGCATTTCGTAGCGTTTCTTGTACTTGTAATAAGTCGAAGACGAGATACGTGCCTTGGCACACGCTTCTTTTACACTCATGCCGCCGTTTACATCCTCGATCATCTGTTTACGCAGATTGAATAGAATATCCCCAACGGCCATATTTTCGCGAACGGCCACAAAGGTAATATCATCGTTTTGCGGCGCTCCTTGGGTGAACTCCAGCAGGTCAGAACGCACATTTTCAACAAATCCCTTGGCATCCTTGTCAGAGTGACGTCGAATGACCTCGAGGAATCTTTCTTCACTGAATAAGTCGCGAGACGGATTCATGGCTTCCGTGATCCCGTCGGTGTATAACACCAGAACGTCGTCCTCTCGCAGCTTGATGCTGTCGGTTTGGATTGACTGTCCGAACAATTTCTTGTCGGGTAGTGAGATGCCGACGGGAAATCCTCTTGGATTCAGGTAATAGGTTTGTCGGGAGGATGCTCTGTGCAGTATCATCGGGTTGTGTCCGGCACTGGCATAATGAATCACACGGTTTCGAGAATCAAGGATGATATAGAACATGGTAACAAACATGCCCTTTTTCATGTCGTCAACCACGAAGTCATTCACTTTGGCCAGAACTTCGCCGGGGTTCTTGTTGCCACGAGCCTCCAATCGGAGGGCTGTGCGGATCATGGTCATGACGAGTGAGCCGGGCACCCCTTTGCCAGAGACGTCGGCAACCACGATGCCAATGGTGTCGTCATCCACTTGGATGAAGTCGAACAAGTCACCTCCAACTTCCTTGGCGGACTCATAATAGGTGGCAATATCAAAACCTTGAACCTCTGGAAAGGAAACAGGCAGCAGCATGTGTTGGATTTCTTGCGCGACCTGGATTTCTTTCTGTAACTGTTTCTGTTGCACGAGCCCAATTTGCGCCTTCCTAAACTTCGACGCCATGTCGCTGAAGGCCTGTGCAATTTCACCGACTTCATTGGTTGTGTCGATATCGACATCGTCGGTAATGGTTTCATGGCCCGCGTTGCGGATCCAGTCAGTGAGCCGCTGGAACGGCGAAATAATCCGGGCGACGAGAATGGCGATGCCGCCGTACCCCAAAAGAAGGATAAGAATGGCCAAGACAATGCCGACGAACCGGAGTGTGGTCATCTCCCCGAGAATTGTCTCCTCTGAAATCAGCACATGTGCATAGGCCATGACATTTTCGGGTGTAATGATGTTTGAACGGTAAACGGGAGTATGTACATCGTAGACCACCTGTTCATCATACAGGTATCGGTAGGTTCGAACATTGTCCAAGATTTCGGGATTCTTCAGGCTTGAGGCTACGCTGTCCGGTTGCTCCTTCGAGTCCAAGAAGGGGACGATTTCGTAATCCGTCGGGACAGAATATTTCCCCAAGGTCGAACGATCCGATGAGGCAAAGATACGATTTGCGTTGTCAACGATATAGATATCGATGATAAAATCTTGGTTGTCCTTCTTGAGCGCATCGGCTATTTGAAAGATCGAAAGATCGTTTTGATCGGCCATATACTCTGCACTGGAGGAGGCCATGGTTGCTGAAATCGCGGCTACCCGCTTGAGGATCTCATTCTGCAGATTCTCTGTCTGGACTTTTTCGAACGTGACATACCCGCCAAGCACGAAAAAGGTGAGTGCGGCGGAAGAAATGATGGCATATCGGTTGCGCAGATTGATCTGCCTTAGGAAACCGCCGCGTTTTGCTTTTACGTCTCTGTACTTCGTCAGACGGAGCTCATTTCCCTCAGAAGTAACCTGGTAGTCGATTTCGTCCATCAACTTCTGAAGCATGAAGATGCCAAGGCCGCCTTTTTTCCCGATTTTGATGTACTCTTTCATGTCAGGTGCCTTGGCATTACGCGGATCGAATGTCCGTCCCTGATCCAGAAGAATAACCGTCAGACTGTTGGTCTTTATGACAGTACGCATGGTAACGAACCCACGGCCAGGCGTGTCCCGATAGGCATGGCGAATAATATTGGTTACCGCCTCATCGGTGGCCAACTTCAGAGCCCCCATGGTCTTGTCGTCAAAGCCGTGCTTCTTGGCTACCTGAACGACAAAATTTCGGAGATCCGCCAAATGGGCCATCGTGGCGGGTACTTTGATCTCTTCTTTTAGTGAAGTTTTGAATAACATCTTACTTTTTCTGCTTCAGCTGTTTGAGCTGTTCTTCTGCCTTGTCTACAGCCTTCAACACACGCTTATTAAGAGGATCTTTTTCCAATATCCGCTGCCAGATGATGATCGCCTGTTCATACTTTCCTTCGACGTACAAGTCAACACCCTGCAAATAGGTTTTTTCCTGATCGCCTTCCAGATTCTTGAATGTTGCGAATGATCGGACAATCGACTTCTTATGGTACTCTTTGACGGTCGGATTGGTCGGATCGATTAGCAGCGCTTCTTCGAACGCCTCCATGGCCGCCTGATAGTCACCCTGCTGATA
>JAGQUY010000110.1 GCA_020438245.1 Bacteroidota bacterium | reverse complement strand
GGACGGGAGATGCAGCCAATGCCGCCGGAAACAAGCAACCAATCCATATTAAAACTGTTTTCATCGGCCTCCAAAAACAAAAAAGGCGACCACATTGGGTCGCCTTAATGTAACGTCTTCACATGAAAAAATCATGCTGAATAGGCAGTTTCCTCATAGAATTCACACCGGCGTTTCTTACTCACGTTCACCGTTGCATGACGGCCATTGGCTATCATCTTCGCCGTGCATTTCCGAGTGCCGAGGAGTAAGTGGCTGCAAATAATCTTCTTTCTGGATCCAAAACACTGAATCTTTGGTAAAATCCCGGACTCAGGTGCCGCAACTTCCTTGACTTCAGATTCAATCTCGGGTTCAGCTGCTTTTTTTGAAGCCTTCTTCTTTGTCGCCTTTGTTTTGGCTGACGCAGCTTTTTTCGGGGAGGCCGTTTTCTTCTTCGTGGGCATCGGGTTTATCCGTGGTTATCGACTATTTGGAACTTTGGATTTCTTCTTTTTTGGCTTTGATTCGTTCTGCGAGAGACATACGACGCTCGGCCTTGGACTTTTTCTCTTCTGCAACCGACGACTTCTTGTCAATTTGTTCGGATTCATAGCCGACGATTTCCAAAACCGCCAGTTCTGCCGCGTCTCCCTTGCGTTTTCCAAGTCGAAGGATGCGGGTATAACCGCCGCCGGTGTAGTTGGCGTTTGCCGACTTGCGCTCATCGTCCATTGACTTCAGTTTCGTCGCGATATCACCCATCAGCTCTTCGATGATTGTTTTACGGAGAAGCTTCTTGTCATCCGAATTTCGGTGGTCGGTAATCATTTTCTGCTTGCCAAGGCGGCTTAGCAGGATTCGTCGCGAAGCCAGTGTATCTTGCTTTGCATAACTCAACAATCGTTCGGCAACAGGTTGCGCGGCTTTGGCCTTCGAGATTGTCGTGACAATTCGTTTGTGCCGGAACAACTCATTGCAGAGATTCTTAAGCAGGGCCCGACGGTGACTGGCCGTCCGGCTGAGTTTGACAATTTTCTTACCGTGTCTCATAGTTCCTCAATAATCGATTAATCGTCGCCATTTAAATATCGGGTCACATCCATGCCGAACCCTACACCGCGGTCTTCCAGAATTTTGGTCAGCTCGGTAAGGCTCTTGCGTCCGAAGTTCCTGTACTTGAGCATCTCCGACTCGTCTTTGCTGACCAGGTCGCCAATCGTTTTGATACCGGCGGCCCTAAGACAGTTGTGGGATCGAACAGAAAGTTCCAGCTCATCAACGCTCATCTTCAGCAGCTGTCGAATGCGTCGAACTTCGTCGTCCTCCAATTTCCCATTTTCCTCTTCTTCGTCCATTTCGAAGTTGATAAAAAGCTGAATATGGTCACGCAGGAGCCTGGCACTGATCGTCATTGCATCATCGGGCGTAATGCTTCCATCGGTAGTAACTTCCAGCGTCAACTTCTCATAGTCCGTATGCTGCCCCACCCGGGTACTGTCAATGTGATATCGAACATTCTTGATCGGATTGAAAATGGCGTCGATGGGAACGGTTCCGAGCGGCATGTCCGGGAATTTGTTGTCTTCCGCTGTAACCCAGCCCTTACCCCTGCCAATCCTGATTTCCATGGTAAAATTGGCATCTTTATTGAGCGTCGCAATATGCAGATCCGGATTCAGGATTTCAAAATCGGCGCTGTTGGATGCTTTTTGAATGGCCGCCGCCGTGAAATCACCGGCCCCTTTGAAATGTACTGTGACCTTGTCCGGCTTCTTATTATGAAGCTTGAACCGGACGGCTTTCAGGTTCAGGATGATTTCCGAAACATCTTCCACAACTCCTGAAATAGTGGAAAACTCATGAAGTACGCCGTCAACCTTGATCGAGGTAATAGCCGCACCCGGCAGGGAGGATAACAGGACCCTCCTCAGCGAGTTGCCGATCGTCACTCCATACCCGCGTTCCAGCGGCTGGATGATAAATTTTCCGTACGTGGTGGAGAATGTAGATTCATCAAGCTCGATGCGCTCCGGCATCTGAAGGCCTGCCCAATTTTGCACGCTTATTCTCCTTCTCTTATAAGATGGATGTATTTAATAAAAATCAAATTGATGGGGTTATTTCGAGTACAACTCAACGATTAGCTGTTCCCGAACATCCAGAGGTATCTGCTCTCTCTCTGGAACCATCAAATATTTGCCCTTGAGGCTCGCTTTGTCCACATCTACCCATTGTAATCCGGTTCCTTCTTTTTGTCTTTTCAGGGAACTGTGGATCAGGCCGAGTTTCTTGCTTTTTTCTCTAATGGAAATTTCATCTCCCGGTCTGAGATGGAATGACGGAACGGTCACCAAGCGTCCATTCACTTCGACGTGACGATGAAGGATCAACTGACGACTTTGATTCCGGGAGGAGGCAAAACCGAGACGGTAAACCATGTTATCAAGTCTGCTTTCGAGCAATTGCAACAGTGTTACACCCGTGACGCCTTTGCGTTTCTGGGCTCGTGAAAAATACCCCCGAAATTGTCTTTGCAAAAGACTGTAAATACGTCGAACCTTCTCTTTTTCTCGCAACTGGATGCTGTAGTTGGACGCTTTGGATCTCTTGGTGCCATGCTCGCCTGGTGCATAGCTGCGAACTTCAAAAGGGCACTTATCGGTTACGCATTTGCTGCCCTTCAGAAAAAGTTTTTCACCCTCCCGCCGGCAAAGCTTGCAAACCGCATCAGTATATCTGGCCATTCGGAATCTCCTATATCAAAATCTTGTTATTAAACGCGGCGTTTTTTCGGTGGACGGCATCCGTTATGAGGAATTGGCGTCAAATCGCGAATGGCGGTAATCTCCAGCCCCGCGGCCTGCAACGAACGTATAGCGGACTCTCGTCCCGAACCAGGACCCTTTACCCGGACCTCAACCTTGCGCATCCCCAAATCGATGGCCACTTTGGCCGCAGTTTCGGCGGCCACCTGAGCTGCAAAGGGCGTACTTTTCTTTGAGCCCCTGAAGCCCATTTTGCCCGAGGTGCACCACGTAATGACTTCCCCATTCGGATTGCTGAGCGTCACAATCGTGTTGTTAAAAGTAGCTCGAATGGTCGCGATACCGGTTGCCTCGACGACTTTCTTACGTTTGCGCGGAGAGGAACCGGCTGCTGAGGTTGGATTGGGTTTTGCCAACGGGATACTCCTTTACCTTAAATCTTTACTTCTTTGCTTCGACCTTCTTGAGACCACCAATCGTCCGACGCTTGCCTTTGCGAGTGCGCGAATTGGTTCTTGTTCGCTGACCTCGAACAGGGAGTCCTTTGCGATGACGAAGACCCCGATAGCAACCAATATCCATCAACCGTTTGATGTTTAGGCCGGTTTCACTTCGAAGCGCTCCTTCGACCTTTAACTCATTGTTGATGACGGTACGAATCTTATTTTCATCGTCATCGGACATATCTTTGACTTTTTTTTGCGGATCTACACCGGCCTTTTCAAGAATATCGAGGGCCGAGGTTCGACCGATGCCGTAAATGTAAGTCAGTGCAATAAACGCCCGTTTTTCCTTGGGTAATTCAACCCCTGCAATACGCGCCACTATAGTTCTCCTTAAAAGTTGGGATTAACCCTGACGTTGCTTGTGCTTCTTATTCTCGCAGATCACCCTGACAGTACCCTTGCGACGAATAATCTTGCACTTGACACAAATTTTCTTGACAGAAGAGCGAACTTTCATGGTTTCACCCGCTTATTTAAATCGATAAGTAATACGACCCTTGGATAAATCATACGGAGACAGCTCCACGGTTACTTTGTCCCCAGGTAAAATGCGAATAAAATGCATGCGCATTTTTCCGGAAATATGGGCAAGCACTTCATGACCATTTTCCAACTTGACACGAAACGTGGCGTTGGGCAAAGTTTCCAGTATCGTTCCGTCAACTTTTATCAACGCTTCTTTTGCCAAATTTCCACCTAAGTCTTTGAAAAATATAATCTAAAGTCGATCTTACCCAATTGGGATGCACAATATATAAGAAAAAGTCAAAAAATCAACAGTTATCTCAGAATAAATCCGATTGAGTCAGAATTTCAGGACCGTTGTCCGTCACTGCAACCGTATGTTCGAAGTGCGCGGAGGGCCGCCCGTCCCGTGTGCAAATGGTCCAGCGATCCTCTTTCGTATACACTTCAAAGGTTCCCGCGTTGACCATCGGTTCTATACAAAAAACCATTCCTGCTTTCATTCGAGGACCCGTTCCAGCCTTACCGAAATTAGGAACCTGGGGCTCCTCGTGTAGTTCCCGGCCAATTCCATGACCTACGAGATCCCGGACTATTGAAAACCCATTGCCTTCAACGTGTTTCTGAACCGCTGCGGAAACATCATGCAATCTCTGACCCGACTTAACCTGGTGAATTCCTTCATACAGCGATTGTTTGGTTACTTTCAACAAACGAGCTTTTTCAGGAGAAATGTCTCCAACCGGAAGCGTAATCGCGGAATCCCCGTAAAAGGCATCCTTGACAACACCCACGTCAACACCAATTATTTGCCCGTCCAATAAAACATCATCCTTTTTGGGAATGCCGTGAACTACCACATCATCTACGGAGAGGCAAGCACTGGCTGGAAAACCCCGATAGCCTTTGAAAGCGGGTTTGCCACCGCGGGATCTGATCAAATTTTCAATGGACAATTCAAGCTCTTTGAGCTTAAGCCCGGGTCGGACCATTTCACTGGCCAACCTCAGGCACTCTACTACAACCCGACAACTTTCTCGGATTTTCTCAATTTCCTCGTTCGACTTAATATGAATCATGGACCACTGGCCCGCGAAGCCGTCAGCTTCTCCGGCCGCGAATACGACCCGTCTTGAGAAATCCGTCGTAATGCCTCATCACTAAGTGTGACTCCACCTGCTGAATCGTATCCAGAGCCACTCCCACAATAATGAGCAAGGAGGTGCCGCCGAAGAAAGAGGCAAAACTGTACGAAACATCCGTGGCATGACGGACAAAAAAGGGCAGAATAGCGATGATTCCCAGAAAGATTGCGCTGGGCAGGGTGACTCGGGTCAAAATGTTGTCAATGAAATCCGAGGTCTTCTTCCCGGGTCGAACTCCGGGAATAAACGCACCCTGTTTCTTCAGATTATCCGCCACTTCTGCCGGATTCATGGCAATCGCCGTATAAAAATAGGTGAAGAACACAATGATAATCAAAAAGGCAAAGTTGTAAAATCCGGAATCGATTGAAAAATGCGTCGTGATGAACTCAGAGAAGCTGCCGGGAAAAAAGGTTGCCACTGTATTTGGCACAAACATGATCGATTGTGCGAATATGATGGGCATCACACCGGCAATATTCACCCTCATTGGGATATGCGTGGATTGCCCGCCATATACTTTGCGCCCGATAACCCGTCTGGCATATTGGACCGGCACTTTTCGAACACCTTGCGTGATAAAGACAATGGCGGCCACAATACCCAGGAGAATCGCGACAAGGACGAGCTCAATCATAATATTTCGGTTGCCATTCGCAATTTGCTGGGCCTCGTCAAAAATGGCGGCGGGAAAACGAGCCAGAATTCCAATGGTGATAATCAACGAGATGCCGTTGCCGACACCTTGCTCGGTAATCTGCTCCCCAAGCCACATGATGAACATCGTACAGGTCGTCATGGTAACCATGATAAGGAGATAAAAAAGCGGCCCCTGGTCCGGAACAACTTTCACTTCCTGACTCCCAAGCACCACGCTCAGGCTGCACATCCAAGTGGCAACTCCCAAGGCCTGGACGGCGGACAACGCTACGGTACCGTACCGCGTCATCTGGTTAATCTTTTTTCGACCTTCTTCACCTTCCCGCTGCAGTTTTTGCAGATAAGGAACCGTTGTGCCAAGCAATTGTAGGATGATGGAAGCGCTGATATACGGCATGATGCCCAGCGCCGCTATGGTTGCCTGACTCAAGCCGCCACCCGCAAACAAATCGTAAAAGCTGAGAAGGGTGTTCTCAGCTTGTTTAAAGTATTGGCCCAGAGCCAACGCATTGATTCCGGGGGCCGGAATGTGCGCAGCAATCCGTTCGATCAGGAGAATACCCAGCGTAAAGAAAACTCTTTTTCTCAGCTCTGGGATTTTGAAAACATTAGCGAGTGTATCCAGCATCGTTTTAAGCTTCTCTTATTTTTTCTTTTTCCGCTCCAAAATGGTCTTTTTAACGCCAAGAACCTTGACCTTACCGCCCGCTTTTTCGATTTTTTCCTTAGCCGATGAGCTGACAGCATGCACTTCGACCTGGATGGCCTGAGAAATCTCTCCATTGCCAAGAATCTTGATTGGCAGGTTTTTCTTGTGAATCAATCCTGCGGCAAGTAATGACTCCGCATCCACCTTTGACCCCGGGAAATCTTTGAGGCTGGCCACATTAATAACCTGAAATTCATCTCTGAAGATGTTTACAAATCCGTACTTCGGAAGTCTGCGTTGCAACGGCATTTGTCCGCCTTCAAAGCCTGCCTGCATATGAACTCCGGATCGGGACCCCTGACCTTTATGACCCTTTGTCGAAGTTCCACCGTGACCGGAACCTTCACCCCGTCCGATTCGCTTCACTTTCTTACGCGAGCGCGGTGCATATTTTAAATTGCTCAGATCCATCTTTTCCTCGTCCGTCTATTAAGATTTTTTTTCTTTTACAACTTTATAGCCGCTCTTGGCCGCCTTAGCCTCTTTTTTCGGAGCCTCCGCCACCTCTTCAAACCGGACCATGTAAAACACACTATCCACCATGCCCCGAATCTGCGGCAGGTTTTCTTTGTAAACAGTCTGACCAATCCGGCGCAGACCAAGCGCTTTTACCGTATGTCGATGAGCATAAATGGCCCCATTGACACTCCGAACCTGGGTAATTTTGAGATATTTCATTGCATCTTCCTTCAAAGAATTATTTGGTCAACACATCCATGGCGTTCATGCCGCGTAACGCGCCGACTTCCCGCGCATTGGTCACTTCGCCCAACGCTTTCATCGTGGCTTTAACAACGTTGTGAGGATTGGATGAACCCTTGCATTTCGTTAGAATGTCGGTAATACCGACGCTTTCAACAACCGCACGGACTGCGGCCCCGGCAATAATGCCGGTCCCCTTCGATGCCGGTTTCAGTAGTACTTTTCCTGCGCCAAACTTTGCACTGACTTCGTGGGGCAGAGTTCCTTTTTGAAGAGGAACAAAAATCATATTTTTCTTTGCGTCTTCTTTACCCTTGGCAATTGCATCAGGAACCTCGTTGGCCTTACCCAGCCCGACGCCGACACGTCCCGTGCCGTCGCCGACCACTACGATCGCGTTGAAACTGAATCGACGTCCGCCTTTGACTACCTTGGCCACCCGATTGATGTGAACCACCCGTTCGCGGAGGTCTGAATCGCCCTGGTTATCCATGGACGGCTTCTTTCCCGATTTCTTATTCATTTGTGACCCTTTTTGTTTCAACATTAAAACTTCAGGCCTCCTTCCCTGGCACCCTCGGCAATAGCCTTCACTCGACCATGGTACTGGTATCCATTACGATCGAATACCACTGTTTCGATTCCTTTTTCCTTTGCCACTCTGGCGATTTCCAAACCGACGGCTTTGGAGATGGAAGTCTTACCGCCTTCTGAAGTTTTTTTCTCGCGAACCGCAGCGGAAAGGCTCGAGATGGTAACCAACGTGCTTCCCTGATCGTCATCGACCAGTTGTGCATACATATGCTTGAGACTGCGGAATACCGTAAGGCGCGGTTTGACCGCCGTTCCATGAATCCGCTTGCGGATGCGATGCTTGATACGCATCCGTTTTTCTGTTTTGGCAAGTTGTTTATCTGGCATATACTTTCACCGTTTCTTTAAACTATTTCTTCGCTGCTGCCTTGCCGGCCTTACGTCGGACGGTCTCATCGGCATATTTGATTCCCTTGCCTTTATATGGTTCGGGTGGTTTGAACGATCGAATTTTTTGCGCAACCTGACCGACGATCTGTTTATCAACGCCCTTCACGACAACAGCCGTCGGACCGGCAACCTGTACTTCAATGCCGGTCGGGGGTGCAAAAAGGATCGGATGGGAATACCCAAGATTGAACTGAACCAGCTTTCCCTTGGTCTCCGCTTTGAATCCAACTCCGACAATATCCAATTTCCGTTCGAAGCCGTCGGTCACACCAGTGATCATGTTGGCAACAATAGCACGAACGGAACCATGGAGTGCGCGGTGAAAACCGGCATTGCTTTTTCGGGTAACAACAACTTCCTTACCCTCCACCTTTACCTGGCTTTCAGGATGAAAAGTCTGTTTCAGTTCCCCTTTGGGGCCCTTGACAGTGATCGTGGAACCCGAAATCGCGACAGTAACTTTGTCGGGAATGGGGATCGGTTTTTTTCCTACTCGTGACACGGTATAACTCCTAAAAAATTACGACACGTAACAAAGAACTTCACCACCTACGTTCTCCTGCTTGGCGCGCTTGTTGGTCATCACGCCTTTGGAGGTGGTGAGAATGGCCACACCCAGGTTTGACTTCACTCGCGGCATAGTCTTGACTCCCGCGTATTTTCTCAAACCGGGCTTGCTAACTTTGGACAAATGCTGAATCACGCTGCGTTGTTTGTTGTCATACTTGAGATAAATCCGAATGATGCCCTGCACACCGTCATCAAAATTGGTGTAATCCTTGATATACCCCTGTTCCAGCAGAATTTGGGTAATGTCTCTCTTCAAGTTGGACGCCTTGATGTCGACGCTCTTCTTTTTTGCTTTGAGGGCATTGCGGACTTTTGTCAGATAATCCGCAATTGGATCCGTCATGGACATTGGATGAAACTCCTTACTTTATAAAATTTACCAGGAAGCCTTGCGCACACCTGGAATCTCGCCATTCAACGCAAGTTGCCTGAAACAAATACGGCAAACGCCGAATTTTCTCATGTAAGCCCGTTGCCGGCCGCACCGTCGGCATCTTGTAACTGCCCGGGTGGAAAACTTAGGCTTCTTCTTGCTTTTTGCGATCCATGCTTTTGTAGCCAATGATCAAACTCCTTGAATTTATTTCTTTCTGAACGGCATACCGAATTCTTTGAGCAGCTCGAAGGCCTCTTCATCGGTCTTGGCAGATGTGACGATGGTTATATCCATACCGCGCACACGGTCCATTTTATCCACGTCAATTTCCGGAAAAATAATCTGTTCCTTCACTCCCAGAGTATAGTTTCCCCTACCGTCAAACGACTTGTCCGGGACACCACGGAAATCCCGAATACGGGGGATGGCAATATTCAACAAGCGATCAAGAAATTCATACATTTCTGCCCTTCGGAGCGTAACAAAGCAGGCGATCGGCATGCCTTCGCGAAGTTTGAAGTTGGAGATGGCTTTCTTTGCTTTCCGAACCGATGGTCGCTGTCCGGTGATAATGGTCATATCCGCTACCGCCGCATCGAGCAACTTGCTGTCCTGTGTAGCTTCTCCCACGCCCATATTCACCACAATTTTCTCCAACTTGGGCGCTTCCATGATGTTCTTATAATTGAACTTCTTCATCATGGTTGGAATAATGCGTTTCTTGTACTCATCAAAGAGTCTTGGCTGGTATTCCTTACCGACCTTATCACGCTCACCGACCAACGCGGGGGCGCCCCCTTTTTTACCTTTACCTTTGGGCTCTTTGCTTTTTTGTTCCTTGCCCGATTTAACTTCTTTTGCCATAAATTATCCTCGTTGCAATAATATACTAATCGACCACTTCACCGTTGGCCCGAGCCACCCGGACTTTACGACCGTCTTCCAAAATCTTGTGTCCCACTCTGGTTCGCTTGCCCCCGTACATCAACATGACCTTGCTTGCATGAATGGCAATTTCTTTCTCCTGGATGCCGCCCTGCGGGTTTTGTTGAGTGGGCTTCATGTGGCGCTTGCGGAGATTGATACCCTCGACAATGACTTTGTTTTCATCTTTGAGCACCTTGAGAATCTTACCTTCTTTGCCCTTGTGGATTCCCGAAATGACTATCACGGTGTCGTTTTTCTTGATATGCATGACTTCAAACCTTTCCGATTATAACACTTCCGGGGCCAGGGAGACGATTTTCATGAACTGCTTCTCGCGGAGCTCACGCGCCACGGGTCCAAAAATACGGGTTCCCGTCGGCTCTTTGTCTTTGTTGATCAAGACCGCCGCGTTCTCATCAAAACGGATATAGGAGCCGTCTTTTCGTCGTGTCTCTTTACGAAGTCGCACCACCACGGCTCTGGCGACGTCGCCCTTTTTGACACCGCCGCCGGGGATGGCGTCTTTGATGGAGACGATAATTTCATCGCCCAATCGCGCGTATCGTCGTGAAGTTCCGCCTAAAACGCGAATGCACATCACTTTTTTGGCACCACTGTTGTCCGCCACATTGAGTCGCGTAAATTCCTGAATCATGATCTATCTCTTCGTTATGAAAATTAAACTGTTAATCCGCTCTTTTGAGAATCTCAACCAAACGCCATCTCTTGTTCTTGGAGAGAGGCCTCGTTTCCATGATCCGAACCGTATCGCCGACGTTCGCCTCTTCCTTGGCATCATGCGCCATGAGCTTGGTTGTCCGTTTCACATACTTCTTATAGATAGGGTGTCGAACCTTGCGCTCAATGGACACCATGATACTCTTGTCCATCTTGTCGCTGACCACGACGCCTACCCGGACCTTCCGGCTTGCGCGCGTATTCGTCTCTTCCGTCATACTGAAAACTCCTTAAATGTTCGCAATTTTCTTGAGTTCCTGAAACTCCGCATGGAACTCCTTCTTCTGCGGATGAGAAACCAATTTACGCAGCGTTCTTCGAAGACGCGCCTGGTCCAGATTGATACGCTCTCCGTTGACCGCCGTCTTGAGGTCCGGCAGGTTCAGTTTTTGACTCAACTCGGTCAAAATGGATTTCGCTTTTTCCATGTCGGCTTTCATTGTCTCTTCGCGCAGGATGGTCTTGAGCAATGCGATTTCCTTGCGAAGGTCCGTCATTTGGCGCTTGTTTTCCAAATGCCCAACGGCGTTCTGAAAACGGGCATCGAAAAGGTTGCCTTCAGCATCCGTCAACATACCCTTGATTTCGTCAAGAGGCAGGCCGCGTATTTCTAGTGGTTTCATCGATTATTCTCCAACATCTTTAAGCTTGAATCTCACCGCGTGCAACAAATCTGGATTTCACGGGCAATTTGAATGCTGCCAGCCGAAAAGCTTCTTTGGCCTGATCAAGCGACACGCCGTCGATCTCAAACAGGACTCGCCCCGGCTTGATCACTGCGACCCAGAATTCCGGATTGCCTTTACCGGACCCCATTCGGACTTCCAGGGGTTTCTTTGTCACCGGCTTATCCGGAAAAATCCGTATCCAGATCTTGCCACCCCTTTTGATATATCGGGTCATGGCAATACGGGCGGCTTCGATCTGACGGCTGGTGATCCATCCGCATTCGGTTGCCTTGAGCCCGTGGGAACCAAAACTTACTTGGTTGCCGCGCGTCGCTTTTCCGGCCATCTTTCCCCGATGGTGTTTGCGAAACTTTACTTTCTTCGGCATCAACATGACGATCTATCTCCTGACAATAGTATTATCGATTTTCAGCCACACCCAGCACTTCGCCGCGGCAAATCCAGACTTTGATTCCAATCTGACCGTACGTCGTCTTGGCCGTCGCATGCGCAAAATCAATGTCAGCGCGAAGCGTGTGCAGGGGCACTCGTCCCTCTGAATAACGGTCGGCACGTGCAATTTCGGCTCCTCCCAAACGACCACTCACCGCGACTCGAATCCCTTCGGCGCCCATGCGCATGGCCGCCCGAACGGCATTTTTCAATGCACGCCGGAAAGGCATCTGCCCTTCGATCTGACGGGCAATATCCGCACCCACAAGATACGCGTCCAACTCGGGCGCTTTGATTTCGGCAATGTTAAGACGGATCTCCTTGCCGGTAAGTTTTTTCAACTCCTCGCGAAGCTGATCGACATCCTTGCCCTTGCGTCCGATGACGATTCCGGGCCGGGCCGTGTGAATAGTAATAGTGATCACTTCCGCTTCTTTTTTCAGACGCTCGATGGCGATCTTGGTGACACGCGCATCCTTCGGGAGACGCGTGCGCAGATAGTTGCGCAACGTAAGATCTTCGTGAAGCTTATCGGCAAAATTCTTCTCGTCAAACCAGCTTGAATTCCAGGTTTTGATGATGCCGAGTCTGAGCCCAATTGGATGCGTTTTCTGTCCCAAAGTTTCCTCCGTTTACTCTTTTCTAAAGGTTACCCGCGCTCCGCGACCACAACCGTAATATGGCTGGTCCGTCTGCGGATCATGTTTCGTCGACCCATCGAACCCGCACGTGCACGCTTCAAGACCGGGCCACCGTCGACAAATACTTCCTTCACATACAAGCCATGCGAATCAGCGCCCGGCTTGACATACAACAAATTAGCCACTGCGGAACGAACCGTTTTTTCAATGTGCGTGGCCGCATTCTTCCGGCTGAAATGAAGCACGTTGATGGCATCGTCCGTGTTCCGGCCTTTAATCAGATCCACAACCCGCCGCATTTTCCGCGGAGAAATTCTCAAATGTTTGGTTAAGGCTTTACCTTCCATGAACTGATCCTCCTACTTACCGGGTGTCGTGGTGGCGGCGGACTTACGACCTGAGTGGCCGCGGAACGTCCTAGTCGGTGCAAATTCACCAAGCTTGTGTCC
>JAGQUY010000109.1 GCA_020438245.1 Bacteroidota bacterium | reverse complement strand
GTGGCGGGATTATTCCACATTTGATCATTCATAGCCATGGCCAAGAGGAGTGTACTCGTTGATGCCAGCGCAACGGTTGTCAACGCATCATCGGCAATACCGTGGGCTATCTTGGCTGCAACATTGGCGGTAGTCGGTACTATCAAAAAAACGTCGGGCCAGCGGGCCAATTGTATGTGGTGAGTTCCGGACATGTCCTGATTATCGGGGTCATGCGCGGGAAACACCTGAGTGGTCACAGGATGTCCCGACAGGGTCTCGAATGTCAGTGGAGTCACAAACTGGGCAGCGCCGGCAGTCATAACAACCCGCACTTCTGCACCGTTCTTGACGAAGTGGCGAACGAATTCACAGGCTTTATAGGCGGCAATGCCGCCTGTCACGCCGATCAGGATTCTACTGCCTTGGTATTTCATTCAGTATTCTCGAATTACTCAAAACAAAAATTCCAAACCACGCATGTTCGATCCGCGGTTTGGAATGACGCTTAAGAAACGAAATAGGAAAAGCTATTCCTTGTCGACGTATTCGTGGGTCAGTTTTTGGTCCAACAGTTCCGTCAAGGCGGATGCAACGGGTTTGGGCAGTTTGTCCAGCTCTACAAAATCCACCGGCTCTTCCTGCACGATATCTTCATCCGTATCCTCACCTTCCATGAGCGTGCGTACATGAATCATTTGTTCATCATTGATTTGACGGGCTCGACGTGCCGCGATGATGACTGCCTCAAAGACATTCTCAATTTTCTCGTCGAGGTTTTCGAACGGAAACGCTTTTACGGGCATACACACTCCTGATTTTAAGGGCTGCAAATATATGCGTCTATTTGCACAGTTGCAAGTAAAATTTAATTAAGTTCACGATAATCAATCACTTCGCTCCGGATATTATGTTTTAGCTATATTACAGACATCTTGAATCAGAGGTGGACGAACAACATGTATACCGCCGCATACAAGATACTTTCGGTTTTGCTGGCTTTTGCAGCACTGAATTGCTCCGGCCGGATCACAACCCTCGTATATCCTACACTGCATGACAAGAAATATGACAGTGAATTCCCCTATCGCGACTGTTCTGAACAACTTGAGGCCATCGGGGAATCCGTTAAAATAGTCTATTCGACAGCCACCTATCGAACCTATTTGTTTCCGGAGGGGTCTCATGTACTTCCCGGCTCCATTACAATGGAGCTGTTGAACGGCTACTATCAGAAGTCGCTGGTTGCACAATCTTCGGTCTCCGGAACAGCCACGGTCATTTACTTTGATGGAAGGCGACTAGCCCTGCTTACCTGTGCCCATGTTGTTGAATTTCAGGATACGATTTTTGCCTTTTATCCGGATGTTCCCTTTGTACAATCCGTTTCGATTCTTGTGCGTCAGACCAACTTTATCCGTGATTTGCCGGAAGGGGGCGAGTTGGAGATTTTGGCTAAAGATGAAAAAAACGATATAGCTCTTTTAGGAAGAGAATTCGAATCGGCGCCGCCCGGTCCGGTACCTGTGTTTTCTTATCCCATGGGCAAGTCCAAGAACTTACAGTGGGGGACCTTTATTTACATCATCGGCTATCCGATGGGCTACAAGATGATTACCAAGGGCATAGTCAGCAGTCCGAACCGTGACGGCAGAGGTTCTTTTCTGACGGACGCTCCAATGAACATGGGACTGAGCGGGGGCATTATTCTTGCCATTCTCGACGGTGTGCCAAATTTTGAACTAGTGGGTATCGCCAAGGCAGTTTCCGCCTCATCTGAATATGTTCTGGTGCCCGAGCCATCGTATGATCAAACGACACCAGGCTCCGTACCCTTCAAAGGGGAAGCGTTTGTAACACTGAAGCAGAGCATCCGTTACGGCGTAACCTATGCAGTTTCAACCGAGGTCATCAGAGATTTGGTAATGGTAAATCGAAGCCGGCTTGAGGCAAGAGGGTTTCACTTAAATAGTTTCATACAATAACTTCTTCCGGTAACAGAAAGCGGATGGGTGAAACATGCATAGTCACGTCGCTTTTCTACGAGCCATCAATGTTGGTGGCCATACTGTTAAAATGGATCGTTTGAAAACAATTTTTGTGTCGATGGGTTTTGAATCGGTTCAAACCGTCATCGCAAGTGGTAATGTTCTCTTTCAGACAAAAAAGTCGAACGCGGGAGAACTGGAATCTCTGATTGAAAAAACGTTGAAAGTCGAACTCTCCTATGAGGTGGCAACGTTTGTTCGAACAGCGAATGACGTTGCTCGAATTGCCGGAAGTAAGCCGTTTGCGAAAAATCTGCTGGAGAAAGCCATGGCACTCAATGTGATATTTCTCCGCGAAGAACTGACCGCCGAAAACCAGCGAAAGGTCATGGGACTGAAATCGGCTATGGATTATTTCAGTCTGAAAGGCCGGGAGATTTTCTGGTTATGTCTCAAGAAGCAGAGCGAATCGGAGTTTTCCAATGCCATCTTTGAAAAAGAGTTGAAAGTTCATTCCACGTTTCGCGGTATGAAAACAGTTCAGCGGATTGCTTCCGCATTGCAGAGAGTAGGTCCTCCTTAGCAAGACTGCCGGTACTCAAGTAAATAAGAAGATCAATGAAGGATCCGGGTGGCTACCAAGCTCCGACATGGAAACATAGAGGATGCCGAATTGCTTGCCACAATCGGGTCCAAAACATTCTCCACGTTTGCAAAAACAGATGCAGACGTCTCCACTGTCTCGATGATCTAGGCCGTCTCGTATTCTTCGATGGGAGGGCAAGTGCAGATAAGGTTTCGATCGCCGTGCGCATCATTGACCCGTCCGACACTTGGCCAGAATTTCTGAAGTTTGAGATAGGGCAGCGGAAACGCAGCTTGTTCCCGATCGTACGGATGGAGCCATGCATTTTGTGAAATGGAACTTATCGTGTGCGGTGCATTCTGCAACAGGTTGTCATTTCGATCGGCGGTTGCATTTTCGATATCGGCGATCTCTTTTCGAATGCTTATCATGGCCTCACAAAAACGATCAAGCTCTTCCAGGGGCTCGCTTTCTGTCGGCTCAATCATAAGCGTTCCCGGTACCGGAAAAGAAACAGTCGGCGCATGAAATCCATAATCCATCAGCCGTTTGGCGATATCGATAACCTCGATGCCGGCTGAATTCTTGAATTCTCTCGTGTCCAGAATCATTTCATGAGCCACATAACCATGCTTTCCGACATACAACGGTTTGTAATGATCCTTTAGCCGGGAGTAGATGTAGTTGGCGTTGAGAATGGCATACTCCGTTGCTGATTTCAACCCGGCCGCCCCCATCATTCTTATATACGCGTACGAAATCAATAGAATGCTTGCACTGCCCCACGGTGCGGCAGATACGGGTGTCATTGCTTTGGAGCCTCCGGTTTGGGCCAGCGGATGACCGGGTAGGAACGGCGCCAGATGCTTGGCGACGCATATCGGGCCCATTCCCGGGCCTCCCCCACCATGAGGAATACAGAACGTCTTGTGCAGATTCAAGTGGCAGACATCCGCTCCGATCATGGCCGGGCTGGTCAGGCCGACCTGCGCATTCATATTTGCTCCGTCCATATAAACCTGGCCGCCGTTCTTGTGAACGACATCACAGATTTCCCGTATGGATTCTTCGAAAACGCCGTGTGTTGAAGGATAAGTAACCATCAACGCGGCCAGAGAATCCTTGTGTTGCTCGGCTTTGGTGCGAAGGTCGCTGACGTCGATATTTCCGTCGCTGTCGCACTTCACGACAACCACCTTAAGACCTGCCATTACGGCGCTCGCAGGGTTTGTTCCGTGCGCCGACGAAGGGATCAACGCGATATTTCTGTGGCCCTGTCCGATATCCTCAAGATATGCACGAATAACGAGTAAACCCGTGTACTCTCCTTGTGCACCGGCGTTTGGCTGGAGAGACGTCGCTGCAAAACCTGTAATGGCGTTTAAATAGGATTCCAATTCGGCGAATAGTTGCCGATATCCCTCCGTTTGGTCAGCCGGAACGAAAGGGTGTATGCCTCCAAATTCCGCCCAGGTTACGGGTATCATTTCCGTCGTTGCATTGAGTTTCATAGTGCACGACCCCAGCGGGATCATAGAGTTGGCCAGCGAAAGATCCTTAAGTTCCAAACTCTTGATATATCTGAGCATGCCAGTTTCAGAGTGGTAGGAGTTGAAGACCGGGTGCTCAAGAAACGACGATGTTCGCGTGAGAGACGCGGGAATGATCGTCGATGAGCGGGAGGAGATTGCTCCACCGAATAGAGCTGCCAGCTTGTTCAAATCGTTCTCGGTGACTGTTTCATCGATGGAAACGCCGATCGTCTGACCGTCAGAATAATTCAGATTTATACCGGAGGCAAGGGCCTTTGCACGAATGGCCTCCAGTTTTTCTGAACTACCCGTGTCGATCTTGAGGGTATCAAAATAGACCTCATTAAGTTGCTTGAAACCAGCCGACGTAATGGCATCGGACAACCGGTTTGCCATTGCATGGATACGACCGGCGATAGCTCTGAGTCCGTCGGGTCCGTGGTAGACAGCGTACATCCCGGCCATATTGGCCAGCAGTACTTGGGCAGTGCAAATGTTACTGGTGGCTTTTTCGCGGCGGATATGTTGTTCTCTGGTTTGTAGGGCCATACGGAGTGCGCGATTTCCATGTACATCTATTGTAACACCGATGATCCGTCCCGGCAAGCGGCGCTTGTGCTCTTCCCTCGTCGAGAAATAGGCGGCATGAGGTCCGCCATACCCAAGCGGCACGCCAAAACGCTGCGTCGAACCTACTACCACATCGGCTCCCCATTCACCGGGCGGCTTTAGCATGGTAAGACTCAGCAAATCGGCAGCGACGACCACGCCGATATTCAAAGAACGGGCCGTTTTTGCGAGAGAGCTGTAATCAGAAACTGCGCCGTTCGAGTCCGGGTATTGTACGAGAAGTCCGAAGCAATCGGGAGAGAGCGTCCATTGCTGCCAATCACCGACAACAAGCTTGATGCCTAGCGGTTTTGATCGCGTTTGCAGGACAGCGACCGTTTGGGGAAGACAGCGGTCACTCACCAGAAAGGTATTTCCGCGGTCTGCAGATTTGGCGGCGTGAAGCATGTGCATTGCCTCTGCGGCTGCGGTACCTTCGTCGAGTAGGGAAGCATTGGTGATAGGGAGACCGGATAGATCACTCACCATTGTCTGATAATTCAGCAACGCCTCGAGGCGCCCTTGGGCAATTTCCGCCTGATACGGCGTGTACTGCGTGTACCAGCTTGGATTCTCCAAAATATTTCGGAGAATGACCGGAGGCGTTATACAGTCGTAATATCCCATACCCAGATATGACTTGAAGAGTTTGTTCTTCTTGCCCATGGCTCTCAGCAGTTCCAACAATTCCGTTTCTCCGACCGGATCCGGAAGATTCATCGGGGTATTGAGTCGAATGCTGCCCGGAATTGTTTTCTGGATCAGTTCTTCCATTGTCGGAACACCGACTGTGGAGAGCATAGTCTTTGCGTCTGCTGATCCGGGGCCGATATGACGTTGGACAAAGTCTGTACGGGGGTGCAAGTGCTTAACTCCTTTTCAAGCCGTTGGTTGGACAGTCAAAATTCGATTGCCGCCATCCGCTTTGGCATTCTTTAAAGATTGTTCCAGGTGTTTGATCAGGGTGGCCTCGGTGTCCACCCAATGATGATTCAAGCCGCATACGACGATGGTCGAGGATAACTTCACAGCCTTTTCCTTCATAGAAGAAAATTTGTCTTCGGGTACCAAATCTTCATAAACTGGGAACGGGTAGGCGGCAACGGCCTCATGAATCATGCGTGCCTTGATCATCGCATTTTCCGGCGGTGTATGGGTGAATATAATGGCAAATTTTCCCGCATCGTATCGTATAACTACATCGGATGTTCGTACACAGCTGACGAGAAGGCTGGCCAGTTCCTTCAGTACGACGTCTCCCTGTTTCATGCTGAACTCTTCATTGATGCGGTTATAGTCATCAATATCAAGGACGGCGACGGAGGCCGGATTTTTATAACGGCGGACCGCGCTTATTTCCTTTTCAATACGTTGATGAAAGTATTTTCGATTATATAGCGAGGTCAACGGATCGGTGATGGTCAGGGAAACAAGATGATCATTTTTTTCGGCCAGCTGGTTATTCAGTTTCGTCAGTTCTTCGTTGGATGCGCTCAGATGACCCTTCATTTCGTCCAGTTGCTTCACTTCCTTCAGAAGATCATCATACAGGCGTTTGTTCCGTAACAGCGATTTGATCTTGATGACCATTTCCCTCGGGTCAAACGGCTGAATCACATAGTCGTCTCCGCCTTTCTCGTAACCGGTGACCTGATCGACAAACTCCTTCAAATTGGCCGTGACAAAAACGATAGGAATATGTTTTTCAAATTGACGGATGGACTCGCAAATTTGAAAGCCGTCCAACTTGCCTGGCAAACGAACATCCAGCAGGATGATGTCAATGGAGTTTTCCTGTACTGCGCGAATCGCCGATTCGCCATCGTGAGCCTCTCTGAACTCGTACCCGGGTTGTTGAAGGGTCTTTTTGAGAGAATAGCGCGTGTCGGGATTATCATCGACTATCAGAAGTCGATAGGATGGGGACATTATTGGGCGGTCCTGAGGATTGTGTGTATCTGCTCCAGCAGTTTTTCCCTGGAGAACATGCTTTTTTGAAAAATGTGATAGTACGTGCCGGAAAGTTTTTGCTGATCCTCTTTGGTGAGCAGTTTTCCGGTAAGGATCAAGACCGGTGTCTTCTCCGTTGACGGATTTCCCTGAAGGCTTTTCAGTACCGAAAAACCGTCGATTTGCGGCATCAAAAGATCAAGGATGACGAGGTCGTATGATTTTCGTTTCACAAGTTGAATTGCCATTTCCCCGCTGGTAGCCACTTCGGAAATGAAATCGTCGCTTTCCAGTATTTCTTCCACGAGTTCGGCTTGAGAAAGGTCGTCGTCCACAATAAGGATCTTTTTAAGCCCTTTTTCCTCACTCAGTTTCTGCAACCGTTTGATCAACATGTCCTTGGCCACCGGTTTCACCATGTAGTCGGACGCTCCGAGGCTGAACCCCAGCTTCTTGTTATCGATCATAGACACGATCATAACGGGGGTATCACGGGTTTCCTTCACACCTTTGAGCTCCTGAAGAATTTCCCATCCGTCCTTTTTCGGCAGCATGACATCAAGCAGAATCACGTCGGGCTTGTATTGAATGGTTTTCGAAACCACTTGGGACCCTTCTTTCAAAGAGACTACCTGAAATTCCGTGTCGGCAAGATATTTCTTCACGATATATAACGATTCGTTGTCGTCCTCAACAACCAGAATCGTCTTTTTGCCTGGCTCCAGAGAGGGTTCGGTTTCCAAGAGTGCTTCCGGAGTGCCCTTTTCACTCTCGATCATTGACTGAATTTCCACTTCAGTCATTACTTTTTGCCCCGCCGTTCTCTTGCCTGCCGGGAGAATAAATTTGAACGTCGAACCTTTGCCGAGTTCGCTTTCCACCCATATTTTGCCGCCCAATAATTCGACCATTTTTTTGGTGACGGCGAGACCCAGACCGGTTCCACCAAACTTGCGGGTTGCAGAACCGTCTATTTGACGGAACGGATCGAAAATCGTTTCAAAATTAACAGGGTCAATGCCGATACCGGTATCCGATACAATGAACTCAAGCACATCGGCGAATTTTGTCCGGTAAATACCCAGTTTTACATGGCCCTTGGAAGTAAACTTGATGCCGTTGGTCAACAGATTCAAGAGAATCTGTTTGAGTTTGTTTTCATCCGTGAAATGCATGTCAATTTCATCGTCAATATGCATCTGGAATTCAAGCTCGCTATCTCTCAACATGGGCTGGATGGTCATTCGGATGGAGTTGGCGAACTCGGGAACAGAATACTCCGATAAGTAGACGTCCATGCGTCCGGCATCAATTTTAGAGAGGTCAAGAATATCGTTGATCAGGTTGAGCAAATTCTTTCCGCTCTTTTCAACGATCTTGATCTGTTTCTCCTGTTCTTCGTTCAAATCACCGTCCATTCGCGCGAGCAGAATACTGGACAAAGCCATGATGGAGTTTAACGGAGTACGTAATTCGTGGCTCATGTTGGACAGGAACTCCGATTTGATTCGGTCGGCTTCCTGCACGTTGGCCTTCATTTTCTCGAGTTCACGGTAGGCCTTTTCGAGCTCCTGAGTCTTTTGTTCGTAGTCAAATTTTTTCCGTTCAATTTCCCGCATGCCGCTTTCCATGGATTTCAGATTTCGATGGAAATCGGTATAGTCCCTGAGGATAACCAGTTTTTGCTTTTTTCCGGATGCATCGAGTTCGGAAACTTGGATCTGCATGTAGGACATGCTGGAATGTTTGATATCCAGCGTCTCCAGTAGAGGTGCAAGGAATGCTCCCGACTTGATGATCTTTTGAACCAGCGCCGGCTTCAAGTGCGCTTCAAGAATCTCAGCCAATTCATTTTCACGGGTTCGGTCCAGAACGGCTGGGAACCAATTTTTCATTTGTTGATTGAATTCAATAGGCTTTCCATCTGCCGTAAACAAAGCGATGGCATCGGGAGAAAGATCAAAAATGGCATGTACGATGGACAGCACGCTTCGATCAGCGGCCTTTGGTTTTACGACAGGCATCGTCTTCCGCGCCGTGCGCTTGGCACTTTTTGGCGAAGTCTTTTTTGTCGTTTTCTTAATGGGCAACGGATGCTCGGTATGAATCGGCGTTCAACAACTTACCTTTTTCGGAGTCGTCCGTGACCTTCATACGGACAATCCAGCCGTCGCCGTACGGATCGCTATTGATGGTTTCCGGTTTGTCAGTCAGAAGGGGATTTACGGCAGTCACCTCACCACCAAGAGGAGCATACAAATCACTGACTGTTTTTACCGCTTCGATCGAACCCAGCGTATCGCCGGCTTTAAGTACTTTTCCCACCTCGGGAGTTTCTACGAAAATAATGTCGCCGAGTTCAGATTGGGCATAGTCGGTGATACCGATGGTGGCTTCTTGACCTGTCAGCTTTACCCATTCGTGACTATCCGTGTAGTGCAGGTTTTCCGGGAAATTCATGGGGTTTCTCCTAGCAGAAATGGAATACACGTCATGTTACTGGAAGGATTATAACAAATACCTTGGAAAAGATAAAGAGTATTCTACCCTACCAGCTGGCTGCTCCACAGGTAGAGCCTCTTCAGCTCAAGAATCTTGCGGTCAATTTTGGCGTCGGTTGGATTCTTCACTTTCAGCATTTTGCAGACCTTGTAGGCTGAACCATACATACCGCGGGAGGCAAATTTCTCAACAAGTTCCGGAGAAGCATCTTGGGGGTTGATTTCTTCTTCTGTATAGTCTTCTTCAATCTCTTCGTCCGCTTCCTGTTCTTCTTCCTCCGCCTGGGACAACACAGGTTTTGGCGTTTCAGTCGGAGCAGGCTTTTCCCGTTCTGTCAACGTCTCAACGACCGGTTGTTCTTCAGAAACGGTTTCCTCCTCCGGTATCATTTCTTCCTTGAGCGGCTCGGTCTTGACTTCAGGCTGCTTTGTTTCGATCGGAACGACCTTCGCCTCTGCCACCGCGGTCTCCTCGACGGCTTCGGCTACAACGGTTTCTTCGACATCTACCGTTTCCTCCGCTTTCTGGATCAAGGATACACCGGCTTCTGATTTTTCATCCGAGCTCAACGTTTCAACATACTTGCCATAGCTGATTGCCGGTCCTTCTTCGATGGTGTCGGCTTCTTCAAAGAGGTCGATGCCTTCACCGTTTCTTGATGCCAGAAGGGCAAACGTTGCAAAATCAATAAGCTCACTGGATTCGTCCAAAAACGATGAAAACTGATCTAGCGATATCAGCCCGCCGTCATCGAAAGAAGCCTCCTCGCGTTCGAGCTCATCCGTGATATCATTCAGATAGTCGGCGTAGGAGATGGAATTTTCTTCCGGCGCATCAGATCCGATGCCCGTCAACCGTTCGAGAAGACTTACCTCCTTGACCGGCTTGGCGTCCTCCTCTTCGGATTGGTCGAAGAGCGCTTCCAATAAATCGTCTTCTTCAGTGAGCGTGTCAAGGTAGTCGTGATACGACATCTCGAGCTCTTCAAGGGCGGCTTCCTGTTCCTCGGGGCTTAACGGAGTATCCTCCGCGGCGGCGGTCTCCGCCCGTTCGAACTCCTGAACCTCGTCGGGTAATCCGGAGGATACGGCTTTTTCCGGAACGTCTTCTTTGTCCAATACAGGTTCCGTAACATCCGGTTCTTTGGGCAGTTCTGCAGTTTTGTCTTCGGGAGGCTTTACTCTTTGCGCGATCAGTTGATCGAGTTCAGCGCGGTCCATAATGATCGCTTTTCCCTCTTTCTGCATCTGCAACCGAAGTTTGTATTCTTCAAAGGAAACTTCGTCGTCATCGTAGAAATAGAGGATACCAGCCTTATTGACCATTGCAGCCCCGTGCGGCAGAGGGCCGGTGGCGGCAGGAACAACGGCCGGCTGAGCGACTTTTGCTGTTGTATTTTCAGCGACGTCGGCGTCCGATTTCCGACTTGCCAAGGTGGGCGGACGGGACGGCGGTTGGGTGGTCTCCAACGATGAACGGAACTCCTCTTCCTCTTTCAAAAGCAGATCGTCAGTGACCTTGGCATCCAATCCGTCATCGGGAACGACACTTTTGGTCGTTGGTTTGGGTTTGGCCGCCACTGTTTTTGCGGGACTCTTGGATTTCAGAACCGGCGCGGCTTCCTCTTCTTCCTCGTCGCCGGACTTGGCCTGTTTTAGTTTTTGATATTGATCCTTCAAATCGACAAGCGTTTGAATGATTTGTCGGTTGATTGGATCAAACCGAAGAGCAATGCGGTAATGGTTAACCGTTCCGATGACGTCGTCCTCGTCAAGCGCCAGGTCTCCGAGCATTTTGTGCGCAGGAAGACTGGAAGGATGGGATTGAAGGAAATCTTCCAGGACCTGTTTTGCGCGGGGCTTATTTCCGCTCAGGTAGTATGCCTTCGCGAGCACCAAAGAGGCAGTGTCGTAGTGGGGATGATTTTCCAAGCCCTTTTCACAAAGGCCGATGGCGGTATCAAAATTGCCAATGCCGAGATACGCGTCCGCCAATTGAGCAAACCGAATGCTTCGCGGATCGTATGCCAATCGGCTTTCAATCTGCTGGATCTGTTCGATCAGATTTATTTCAGCAATGATCTCGTCGTTGCTGATACTGGGTGCTGCTGTTTCTCTTGCTCTTGCCATGATTAACCGTTAAAAAGTAAACAATTAGCCCCTATTTTGGTAGACATTTTTTAAGGTCAGGAAAGTAACCATCATGAAGCCCGTCAAGGTCCAGAAATTGAAGAAAATCATGCCGATGAAATTGGCCTTGGCGTTCACAAAATTCTGAATACCCACTGCCGAAGCCCACATCATGTAAAGAATCATTACCACTTCAAGCAGTACGAGTTTATCGACTTTGACTTTGTACTTTGCGGGCCGTCCACGATCCAGAAATCCCCATTTTGGCGTACGTATAAATGCCGACTTGATGTTGAAAAATCCTTCGATCACGGCCTTGGCATTGGTCAAAGACAGGCCGACGCTACCCATCATAAAAATCGGAGATAAGAGCATTCTCTTTTTCCAATGCGGATTAATTGTCTTTTCGGAATAGAAATAGAAAATGAAAAGTCCGATCATGGTAACGACAAAAAACGTCATGATGTCCAGTATCAGGTTGAATCTGCCGTTTTCGTTCTCGATGAAGAGCACCGACGAATTGAGTATACAGGCGATGACGACGAAAATCCAAGAGAAATTGGCCGTCAGGTGGAAAATAGACTGCAGTTTTACCCACGGCGTTAATTCCGATCGAAGGATCTTCGGAAGCAGTTTCTTGGCGGTTTCCACCGATCCTTTGGTCCACCTGAATTGCTGGGATTTCAATGCGTTGATTTCAAGCGGAAGTTCACCCGGAGAAACCACGTCGTTCAGAAAAACGAATTTCCAACCTTTGAGCTGTGCCCGGTAACTCAAATCGAGATCTTCCGTCAGGGTATCATCCTGCCAGTTACCGGCATCATGGATGCAAGACTTTCGCCAAACGCCCCCGGTTCCGTTGAAGTTGATAAACAGGCCGGCTCTGTTCCTGGCGAGCTGTTGAATAACAAAATGGCCATTTAAGCCGATGGCCTGGGTTTCGGTTAAGATCGAGTAATCTTCATTCAAATGACTCCACCTTGTTTGAATCATGCCAATCCTCTCCCCGGCGAAGTACGGAATCGTATTCTTCAGAAAATCGGGAGTCGGGATGAAGTCGGCGTCAAAGATCGCAAGAAATTCACCGACTGCTTTTGCCAGCCCTTCCCGTAGAGCTCCGGCTTTGTATCCAGTGCGATCCACACGGTGGTGAAGGCTGATATTAAATCCCTGCTTTCGATACTCGTCAACCTTTTTACGGGTCAGTTGGATTGTGTCGTCCGTCGAGTCATCGAGCACCTGAATTTCCAGGCGCTCTTTTGGCCAATCGAATGCGCAGGTGGCGTCGATAAGACGCCCGGCAACCGTGGACTCATTGAAGATCGGCAGTTGAACCGTAACGATCGGCCATGTTTCCGGGGGTAAGGAAAGCAGATTGCTCGTTTTGGCCGGTGGCCGGTGACGGTGCTTCAAAAAATAGTAAATCATCACGAAGTTGTGGGTGCTGAAGACAAACAAAACAAACATGACGAACAGGTAGGCGTACAAAAGTAACGCGCCACCATCAAGGGACAGGTGCATAAGAATCCTTGGGTTTTTCTATCGGGTTTAGGGTTTTAAGAAAATCTCCTGTTTAGCTACCAATCGGATACCATCTTATTGACGACGTGTTGGGTTATCATTTTGATCGCGTCGTCAATTCCGTCGGTGCGCTTTTTTTCACCTTGGGCGGAGTACCGGCCCCAGCCGGTTACCGACTCCTCCCAGACAATTTTTTTTTCTTTCCTGTTTTCGAAACGAATAGTCGCAATAATTGTAACTTTGTAGTCCGATGTTGTAAAGGTATTATTGGCGGCCTGGTCAAAGGCAAACGGGACATCTTCGAACTTTGTAATTCGTCCGAAAAGAACCGCATCGGCCTGACGAACATCGGAAATTTTCAAATTGTTGTCATCGAGAATCGCCTTCGTCAAATCTCCGCTTACCCGTTCGCGGATATTGGGCTCCGAAGTCAGGTTCTCGAAGACCGGAATGGCGACGGTCTTGAGTCCGCCAAGATTGGCTCCGGAAAACGAATAGGAGCATCCGGTAAGCGGAAGGAAGATCCACGAACCGAAGACAAAAAAGGACGTCAGACGATTACAAATCAAGATTGTACTCCTTGATTTTTCTGTACAACGTTCGTTCGGAAAGACCAAGCGCCTTCGCAGCCTGTGAGCGTTTGCCATCATATGTCTTCAGCGCCTTGATGATCAATTCCTTTTCCGCCTCGCCTATGTTCATCGTGTTGACCTCGCCGGGGGGCTCGTCATCCACATTGTAGACTTCCGTTTCAACGATTCCTCCGTCGGAATACTTCTTATCAAAGACGGAGGGGGCTCCTGCCGCCGCCTGGCCGAATTTGGCGGCCAGAAAATGTTTGATGTCATTGATATCCTGCTTGAGCGTAAGAATCGTTCGGTAAAGCAACTCGCGCTCTGCCTGTTCGGGCGTGAGGTGCGTTGCCACCGGCAAATGCGGTGTTTCACCGGCAAGATCGTCAACTTCCTTATAATTTTTCAAATGGTTGGCCACGTCCTCCGAACGGATCAACTCGCCCCGTTTAAGGGTCAGCAGGCTTTCCACCGTATTTCTCAGTTCACGGACATTGCCCGGCCAACGGTAGTTGACAATGAGCTCCATGGCGTCGTCGCTGAATCCTTTGAACGACCCGCGCGTTTGACGACTGTATTCTTTCATAAAGCGTTCAACGAGAATGGGGATGTCCTCTTTGCGCAGGCGCAGCGACGGAAGATTCAGGGTAACCGCTTTGAGACGGTAATACAGGTCCTTTCGAAATTCACCGCGACGTACCATGACTTCGAGATTCTGATTAGTTGCGGCAATGACCCGCACATCGGCTTTCTTAGTTGCAGACCCTCCGACTCGCAAATATTCCCCCGTCTCCAGAACTCTGAGAAGCTTTACCTGAGTTCCGAGTGGCATATCCCCGATTTCGTCCAGAAAAATTGTGCCTCCGTTGG
>JAGQUY010000108.1 GCA_020438245.1 Bacteroidota bacterium | reverse complement strand
CTGTCTATTTCCGGAAGTCCCAGAAGATCTTCAACGCATCGGAAAACCGGTTCGGCCTTGAGTACCATACCGCCGCCGCCGCCGTATGGCGCATCGTCTATGGTGCGGTGCTTATCGAATGCGAAGTTCCGAAGATCCACGGCTGAAATCGTCAAAACGCCGTTTTTTACAGCTCGGCCAGGAATACTGTAGGAAAGCGCATCCGCGACCATGGCGGGAAATGCGGTGATGACGTCAATCCTCACGGATCACTCCAGCAGCCCTGGGATTACGTCGATGTTGATCCGTCGACGCTCCAGATCAATCGACTTGACGACCTCTCCCCGTGCAGGAATGAGATGCGTACAACCATTGACCGTTATCTCATAGAGATCAGACGCCGGCATGGAATACACATCCGTCAGCGTGCCGATGGTTTTGCCCGATTCGTCAAAAACTTCCAGACCTATCAGATCATCCACGTAGTACTCGCCCGGCGGCAATGGCGCCAGAAATTGTTTTTCAAAGAGCAAAAATCCACCGGCCCAAGGGTCGGCAGATTCACGATTGTTTATTTCTTCAAATTCCAACAGTTCACTTGAGGAACCCTCACGCCATGAAGCCAGATGAACTTCCCGGCGTTGACCAAAACGGCTCTCCAACACCAATGCCGTTCCGGGCTCAATACCTCTGCAATGTTCACTCAGCAGAGATACCTTCAATTCCCCTTTCAAACCATGACTGCGCAGGATTCTTCCAATTCGTACCAGCGTCTCTGCGCCCATCACCCAATAACATCACTTATTCTAAAATCTCTAAAACCGCCCGCTTTCCGGAGCGTGCGGAAGCCGCCGCCAGAAGCGTGCGTAGCGCCTTTGCATTCTGCCCGCGCTTTCCGATAACCTTTCCAAGATCCCCCTGACCCACCTTGAGTTCGAATACGGTAACCCTCTCTCCTTCGACTTCTGTAACAACAACTTCATCCGGTTTGTCTACCAAATGCTTGACTATAAACTCAATGAAGTTCTGCATCACCAATTCCTCCTTCGGTTATGTAGTTTACAGATCTGGTGCATGTGCAAAAGAGAGTTCTTGTATCAAATCTAAGAGGCCGGAGCTTCTTCGGCCGGTTTTTCTGATTTCTTTCGAATGGCCCGGGTTTTCTTGACCCTTTTGGTAGCTGCGCGTTCGGCTTGTTTTGCCTTCCATTTGTCCATTTCGGACTGAACCTGATCCTCTGCTAATCCTCTCGCCACCAGGCGGAACTTATACATAATACCCAAGTTTTTGAAAAGGCTCTTCACCGTATCGGAAGGCTGGGCGCCGTTTTGCAGCCATTTGATAGCCTTGGCTTCGTCCACGATTACTTCGGCCGGTTTGGTGATCGCGTTATAACTGCCGATTCGCTCAATATAAGCTCCATTTCGGCTTCGTGTACTGTGGGCGGCAACAATACGGTAATACGGACGATTCGTTTTTCCGCCTCTTTGCATTCTCAATTTGACCAAGTTTTGTCCTCCAATCTACTGTTTTATATATATTTTACCTATTCTCCAACATGGGCAGCAATTGTATAAAAAAACGCTCACATACGCAAATGTTTTTTTGCCTCAACTGCGAACCCCCAAATTGCAAATCGAGACATCAATTTCCTGTCTTTGTCCCGTCCTAAATTCGGCGACCTTCCTATAAAATCAAGTCAAGCTGGAATTGAGAGATCTTTGTTGTCAGGTTTGTGACTCTTGCGGTAACGTGGAGTTCGAAATCACGGAGAACGGTGTGCTTCACTGCAGTTTGAAACTTCCGCGCAGGAAGACGGGTCAAAGGGTTGGGGCTAGCGAGCCCCCGGAATTCTTTTCATGATCTCCGCCGGGTTCATCTTGCCAAACTTCTTCATCATCTTTTGCATTTCCTGGAACTGCTTCAGCAGCTGATTCACTTCCTGTACAGACGTTCCGCTGCCTCGTGCAATTCTTAACCTCCGCCGGCCTTCAAGTTGATGAGGCTTGTTGCGTTCGGAAATGGTCATTGAAGAAATAATCGCAGTCATCCGATTTAGCGCTTTGTCATCCAGATTCATTCCCTTTATTCTGCCGCCGACACCGGGAATCATCCCTAAAATACTCTCAATCGAACCCATTCGCTTGAGTTGCCGAATCTGATCGGAAAAATCCTGGAGGTTAAATTCATTCTTAAGGAATTTTTGTTCCAGTTCTTTGGCTTTTTCCAGGTCGATATGCTCCTGAGCTTTTTCAACCAGGGAGACTATATCACCCATGCCAAGTATTCGGGAAGCCATCCGTTCGGGATGGAATTCCTCCAGCAGATCCAGCTTTTCTCCGGTTCCCAGATATTTGATCGGCTTGCCCGTGATAGACCGAATGGACAACGCAGCACCGCCACGGGCATCGCCGTCCATCTTTGTCAGAACTACACCGTGAAAATCCAACCGCCCGACAAATTCTTTGGCCGTATTCACCGCATCCTGACCGGTCATTCCATCCGCGACAAACAGGATCTCTTGTGGTTTGATTTTGGCCTTGATCGTTTCCAACTCTTTCATCAGATCATCATCGATGTGAAGGCGGCCGGCGGTATCCAGTAAAGCAACGTCCCGCCCATGCTGTCTTGCGTAGGTAATGCTGTCAAAGCAGATCTTAACGGGATCTTGGCTCCCCGCCTCTTCGGCGGAAAACGTCGGAATCTCCAACTGTCGTCCCAACGTTTTCAATTGTTCGGCAGCGGCCGGTCGGTACACGTCGGCAGCCACCAACAGTGGCTTTCTCCCCTTCTTGATCAATTGATGGGCCAATTTGCCGGTCAGGGTGGTCTTCCCACTTCCCTGCAGACCGACCATCATTATCACGGTGGGTGGAATGGCCGCGTGTTGCAGGGGCGCATGCTCACCGCCCAAGGTCTCGATCAACTCGTCGTGGACAATTTTTACCAGCTGCTCGCCGGGACTTACGCTTCTCAGCACTTCCTGACCAAGCGCCTTTTCCGTCGCTTTGTCGATGAAAGACTTGACGACACTGAAGTGAACGTCGGCCTCCAGCAGGGCGAGCCGGATGTCGCGCAGAGCATCCGTGATGTTTTTTTCATTGATGGAAGAGCGGCCGGCAAGTTTTTTGAAGGCGAGCGTAAACTTATTCGATAGGTCGTTAAACATCAGTTGGCGGATTCCTTGATAACTTTATACAGAATAGCAAGACCCCATGTTGGATCTTCTTCTTTGTGAATGAACTTTAGATCGGGTGTGTCCTTTGCGTCGAGCAGTCCAACTACTCCGGGATTTTTTGTTCGGGTGTAAAAATCGTCGACAATCAGGTATTCGACATTGTCCTTTTTCAACCGGTCAATCAGGGTTTCATAGTCGCGAACGCTAGTGTATCGATAATAAAGCGCCCTTGCATCAAACGCAATATAGGGTTTCCTATCCGCCAGCAGTTTCCCTTTCATTTCCGGAAGATTTCGGCGGATCCACTGTCCCATTAGTTTGTGGTTGCCGATGACCGCATTGGTGGGTGAATTGTTCGATATCGGTCTAAAGGAGAAGGCAATTGAAAGTCCAAGCAGTCCC
>JAGQUY010000107.1 GCA_020438245.1 Bacteroidota bacterium | reverse complement strand
CCGAAGAGGGATACCCGTAGGAGCCATACCCGTGCAATAATAGCGGATTCTTGCCGTCTGGTCTGATTCCTTTTTTCATAACGACAGAAATAGGTACCTTGACGCCGTCGTCCGCGGTGGCCCAAAGCCGTTTGGATTCGTACAACGAGCGGTCATACCCGCCCGGTACCTCGGTTTCGTTCAGCAGGTTTCTTTCACCCGTTCGCATGTCATATTCATAGATTGAACCGGGAGTAAGGAATGATTGATAATTGAAGCGGTAAGCATCCACCTCGAATTCCGGATTCTTGGATGGGAAAACGGAATACACCGGTTCCGGAAACGCAACGGATTTCACTTCACCGGTTGCAAAATCCAATATCTTGAGTTGAACCAATCCCTGGTATCTTTCGGCAAGAACTGCATGGTTTTTGAATAGATCCACATCTTCGATTTTAACATCGGAACGATGCGCGATGAGTTCCTTCCAATTTGATTTTTCAGGATCGGTGTCGGGTGCTTCCATAATGCGAAAATTTATCGCATCGATGTTGGTCCGGATGTAAAACAGATTTTCGCGATGATCGACATAGTATTCGTGACCCGGTTGCCTTTCAGAAATCATCCGGAACGTTCCTTCCGGATCGGTCGAATCCAAGAACCGCCACTCGCTTGTTTCCGAACTGGCCGATTCCAGCAAAATGAATTTCCGGTCCCGCGTCTTGTGCACGTCCACCCGATAGAGTTCGTCGTTGTCCTCATATATCAACACGTCCTTCCGGGTGCCGAGCCTACGCCGATACAACCGATAGGGTCGTTTTGCATCGTCTTCTTTTACATAGAAAAGAGTCCTGTTGTCGGCCGCCCAGACCGCTGAGGTTACCGTCCCGATACGGTCGGCCAGGAGCCGACCCGTCTTAAGGTCTTTGATAAAAAGTTCATACTGACGAAAACCGGTGGTATCGATGGAGTAGGCCAGCAAGTTGCCGTCCTCACTGACCGTGTATACCGAAACGGCCAGGTACGGACGTCCGTTCGATAGTTCGTTCAGATCAAGCAGAACTTCTTCGACAGATCCCGGTGAAATCGTTTTGCGGCAGTATACCGGGTATTGCAGTCCTTCTTCCGTTCGAGAATAATAGTAGAATCGCCCAAGTCGATAGGGCACACTGAGATCGGTCTGTTTGATATGACTCAGAAATTCATTGTAGAGGTTCTCACAGAAAGGGTTGAGATCCCGAGTCACTTCATCGGTGTAGGTGTTTTCGGCATTCAAATACTTCACAACTTCAGGATTTGTTTTTTCACGCAGCCAAAAGTAATCATCCGTTAGAGTATCGCCGTGGATGGTTGTGTCGTGAGGTTTCTTTTCCGCGATGGGCGGCTTACTGCTTGACTGCATGCAGGAATCCAGTGATTGATGGTTAAAAATTTACAACGGCATGGATATCGTATCATGGAATCTGAATAGCGAAAGGCAGGGAAAGCCTTATGAATTTCGCGTTGCCCAGTGACGCCGGATTTCGTCCACCGAGTCGCCACCGAACTTTTCCAGAAATGGGTTCACAAGGGCCAGCGCCGTCATGGCCTCCCCAACGATGCTTGCCGCGGGAACAGAGCAGGAGTCGGTCCGTTCCCGATGTGCGGAAACTTCTTCATGTGTGTGAATGTCGACCGAGGGTAACGGACGGGCAAGCGTAGGTATGGGCTTCATGGCGGCGCGGAGGATGAGCCGTTCACCGGTCGTTACACCGCCTTCGAGACCTCCGGAGCGGTTGGTCTTTCGATAATATCCGCGGTCGATATCATGATAAATGGCGTCGTGCACTTCCGATCCGCGCATACCGGCATTATGGAATGCATCGCCGATTTCAAATCCCTTGATGGCATGAATCGAACAGATGTGCTGTGCCAGGATACCGTCCAACTTCTTGTCCCAGTGCGTATAACTTCCCAATCCGGCAGGAAGGCCATCGACGTGAACTTCAAAAACGCCGCCGAGCGAATCTCCGCTCTGCTGTGCAGTCCGGATCGCTTCCATCATCTTTTCTCCGGTTTCTTCATCCAGTGTGCGAACCTCGGATGAGTCGGAGAGCCGCGAAATTTCATCGAGGCTTCGTGACCGGATGGAGTTCGCCAACGCTTCATCGGCCCACACATCGCCAATCTGTACCACATGGGACGCAATGGTGATACCGAACTCTTCAAGAAGTCTCCGCGCGATCGTGCCGAGCGCAACACGCATGGCCGTTTCGCGGGCGCTCGATCGTTCGATCACCGGACGCGTATCGTCGAAACCGTATTTTTGAATACCGGCGAGATCGGCGTGACCGGGACGCGGAACCGTGGTTTTCTTTGTGACTTCCCCCGGTTCGACGGTCATTTGATCTTTCCAATTTTCCCAATCTTTATTCCAAAGTAATACGCCGACGGGGGATCCGATGGTTTTGCCAAAGCGAATTCCGGAAATGATTTCTATTCTGTCGTCTTCAATTTTCATGCGGCCCCCTCTGCCGTATCCCTGTTGACGGCGCTTCAACTGGGTATCTATATATGCCGCTGTTATCTCTAGTCCGGCGGGCATGCCTTCGAGGATGCCTAGAAGTCCTCTGCCGTGGGATTCACCGGATGTCAAAATTCGTATCATGGGCCGTCAATCTACGTAGACCCTTGGACTTTCGCAACACGGAGAGCGGCAAAATCAGCCTGCTGTCAAGAAAAGCCTAAACATCTGAAAAACAACCGGAAACGCCCTGGTTTTCTCAAGCCGTCACTGTCCGGGATGATGGTTGTCATGGCGGGAATCAGTCTGCCGTGTAACTTGTTTAGTAGCCAGCGAAGCAAGCGACTCAAATCTGTGATTGGAAATCAACGGAAACGCCTGTAAACACCGGGGACGGTGCAATAAAGAAGAGGTAAATCGTATGTCGGATCGTTTCCTGCAACCGGTCTATCTGGGCATAGATGTCGGTTCCATCAGTGTCAAGCTGGCGGCGGTATCAAACCAGGAGCTGTTCATCACGTCGCCGCGGTTCTTCACCCATCCGTCGCCGGGTTTCTACACCGTGTTGTCAAAATATCACCGAACCAACGGAGAAGCGTTATCCTCTGCCATGACGTTGCTGACCGAGTTTGTTCGGGACGTTCCTTTGGACCAAATTGCAGGCATTAGTATTACCGGAACCGGCGGAAAACAGCTGGCCGAATTTCTTCGCGTACATTTCGAGAATGAATTTCGAGCCGTTGCCAAGGGAGTGGGGACGATGTTCCCCGATGTGCGCACGATTTTTGAAATGGGAGGAGACAACTCCAAGTTCCTGCGCATTCGGGTCGATGGGGAGCGTGGTACGATCGGCATTGAGGACTACGAAAAAAACGGCGACTGTGCCGCCGGCACGGGTTCGTTCATGGATCAGCAGGCAAACCGGTTGAAATATGACATTGAGGACGTCGGTCAGGTCGTTTTGGGTTCGGAAAAAACCACGACGATTGCTGGACGATGTTCCGTATTCGCCAAAAGCGACATGATCCATGCGCAGCAAAAAGGTCATCAGCCGCCCGAGATACTAAAAGGGCTTTGTGAAGCCGTGGTTCGCAATTTCAAAAGTACCGTCGTACGAGGCAGGGAGATCGTTCCAAAAGTCCTGTTCATCGGCGGCGTTTCGGCGAACAAGGGCGTTGTTCAGGCCATGCGGTCTGTTTTTGAAATTCCTGAGGCAGATTTTATCACGACCGATTGTTATGCATGGTGCGGAGCGCTGGGTGCCGCCCTCTTGATGCGTGAATCAAAAAAGATCAACAAATACTTATTCCTGCAAGAAGTTCTGGCAAACGGGACCGCTGCTCTTGACAGGTCGTTTTCGACGTCGTCTCCGCTTCACACATCCGATGTGATTTTTCTCCGCGACCGGGTCAAACCGTACACGTTTGAAGGAAAACATCTCCCGGTTCGCGCCTACTTGGGCATCGATATCGGCTCGGTCAGCACCAATCTGGTCGTGATCGACGAGGACAATAACATCATCAAAGAGATTTACGTCTATACCCGTGCCCGGCCGATCGAGGTTGTGAATGAAGGGCTCAAAGAGATCGATGAGGATCTTGGAGAGAAGATTAAAATCGTCGGAGTTGGCACGACCGGATCGGGAAGGGAGCTCATCGGGGAGCTTGTCGGCGCGGATGCGATCAAGGACG
>JAGQUY010000106.1 GCA_020438245.1 Bacteroidota bacterium | reverse complement strand
GGCATGGACGATACGACCGCCCACCAAAAAGACCTCGGCTGATTCCCGAGTATCATCTTTTTGCAGGATCAGCTTGCCGTCCCGGTCGCCGGAGGCGAGCAATTTCAGCACATTAATGGTCTCGATGTAAGCCAGATTTCCTGTTAACACACTAGACATGGACCATCCTCCCAGAATTAATTAACGGTTTCCACGAGGTGCCAGCTGTCGTTGTCCATATTGCTGCGGACAAGGAAGCTACGTCTGCTGTTTTCCACTTTCGACAGACGCTTCTGGATTTTCTTATCGGCCTCTAGATCTGCGATGGCGACATTGACGGTGAGACGGAGCATCGCCATGCTTACGCTCAAATCGCATACGATAATGATATTATAATTGTGCTGGGCGTAGGCAAAAATACGGCCTCCATCGAATTTCATGTCATACTCGGTGATTCCGGTCTGTAACCGATCGGAAATAGCGGCCATCTGAACGACATCCTTGGCAATCTCATTGCAGGTATCGTTATCGAAACCGGGAGGAAGCGCATGAAATATGATTTCCCCGTCATTTATATAAATAAACGATCCCCGGACACCGGCTATGCTGTTTATTTCTTCGAGTTTGGCCTTCATATCCTAGTTGCTACCACTCGGCGTTATGGTTCCCGCTTTATTCAGCGCCTGTTCAATTAGATCCATCGAAACCTTTTGATCTACATTTAGGTCGATCACGTCGTCATGCCAGCGGCTCAGTACTTTACGTTCGGTCTTGCCACCCAACAAGCATAACTTGAAGGTGCCGCACCGGGATGCCCGGCCGATCTTCTCGGCTTTTCTCAGCAAAAAGGCCATGGCAGCCGCGGCCCTTTTTCCGTTGGCGATGGCTTCTTCCATCAGGATATCCCCATTCATGCTGCATATTAGTACACCATTCACGCCATTGATGTTCTTGATATCTTTGCTGATCTTTGCGAGCGCATCGCCTTTGGCTTCCTGGGCCTCGTCGATTCTGCGAAGTCCCTCCATCAGGAGGTTGCTCCAGGGCACGGTGATTGTTCGCTTCGGAGGAGGCACATCATTCTCGACTTTGAAGGGTCCTTCTTTGATCTGAAGGATTCTATAAACCGCTTCTTCCCCTTCATCACCGCCATACTCTGCGTGAACGATATTACCTTCAGCAAAATATATCTTGCCGCTCATTTTTCGCAGATCCAATGTGAAGCACGCTTCATTCTTCTCCATGCAATTAAGCTGGACAATATTGGCGAGCTTGAGATCTTTGAGATTACCGACTAGGGCCATGGACAGTTCCTACTGGATCGCTTCCGCAATAATCTGTTTCATTAGTTTGATTTCGAAAGGTTTTTCGACATATTTATAGGCACCATGCGACAGTGCTTCTTCCTTTTTTTCGTCGGAGCCGTACGCCGTCATAATGATGACATGAGTTTGCGGGCGTTCTTTCTTGATCCGCTTCAACAACTCAATACCCGAAATCCCCGGCATCGTGATATCGGTGATAACCACATCAAACGGCTTCACCGTGAATTTTTCCCAGGCCTCGTTCCCTGAGGCTGCGGTCACCACTTCGTAGTTTTCTTTGGAAATGATGAAGCTTTGGTAGAGGCTGAAGGTCAGCGTTTCTTCGTCATCAACAATCAGCAGGCGTTTAGGTTCCGACATAGACAACTCAATTACAGGTAAACTGTGAGAGACCAATCTTCAGAGGCAACTTGGGCTCCTCGAAAATACATCCGGGCCAAGCACGAAAACGTTCATACATCCGGACGGGGAGACAAATATACCGAACTGATCTTTGTTTGTCAATATGATAAAATTTAATGACTTGGAGTGTTCAGTCAGTCTTCCAGTCCACGTTTCGGGTTGCCGGTTTCGGCCTCCAAGTCGAGTTCAAAAAGGTCGTAATGGGACCTACTCATGCCGCATTTTTCATACACCTTTTGCGCCACGGCATTGGATCGATCAACATAAAGGCGAACCCCACAAGCATTATCCCTCTTGGCCAGATCCAACACGTGATTATGAAGTCTTCTGTAAATTCCCAGACCCCTTGCTTCGGGGTGGATAAAAACACTTTGGATCCACCACATCCTTGCATTTCTCCAATCGCTCCACTCGTAGGTGATCATCAATTGACCGGCGACCGATTCGCCCCTTTCGGCGACCAAATAGAAGCCAAGATTGGGGTTTTGGAATACTGCTTCGGTGCCTAAGCGTAGTTTGTTTAGATTCAACGGTTTGCCCTCTGTCTCCAAAGCCATTTGCCGGTTAAAATCGACCAATAGGGGCAAATCATTCCGTGTCGCCCGGCGAATAGAGATTTTCATAAGTGCTTCTCAGGTTATCTTGACATCAAGTTATTCTTAATATACTTTGTTGTCAACCCACGGACGTTCATTACCGGGTCTATTTTAGTAACAAACTGGTAACGTTCAAGAAAACGGCCGACTACGCCCGGATCATACCTTTGGCCGGCTGTTCGATGAAAACCACGACAAACAAGGCAATCAAGTAATGAAGCTTTCCGTCATTGTGCCGGCATACAACGAAGAGTCGATAATCGGGCGGAATCTGGAAGCCATTCTCGCCGCTCACCGGCCCGATGGGGGCATGGAAGTTATTGTGGTTAACAATGCCAGCACCGACAGGACAGCGGACATTGCTAGAAGTTATTCATCTGTTCAAGTTGTGACGGAACTTGAAAAAGGACTGACCAAAGCCCGTCAATGCGGCAATACGTCTGCCAGCGGTGAAATTCTGTACTACATCGACGCAGACACACTTGTACCGCCTCATCTCTTCAAATACGTCATGTCCAAATTCGAAAGCAAACATGATCTGGTGGCCTGCAGCGGACCTTACAAGTATCACGACTGGACATGGTACGGGCGTTTGACACTATGGCTCTATCACTGGATTCTGGTACCGATAACCCAGTTGGTTGTCAATCGACTGCTCAATCGTGGGACGGTGCTGTATGGAGGTAATTTCGCGCTTCGCAAAGATGTCTTGGATAGAATCGGCGGATTTGACACCAACCTTGAGTTCTGGAGCGAGGACACTCAGATCGGACGGCGGATGGCGAGGGAGGGTAACGTCCGCTTTTTCCACCGTGCCTATGTTTTTACCTCAGCGCGCCGGTTTTACAGCGAGGGTTTTGTTCGCGTGTTGATGAGGTACATTCTCAATTTTTTTTGGGATATCATTTTTCACCGTCCGTTCACAAAGGGGTACAACGACGTCAGATCGCCGGAGACTCAGTAGCCCTTGCCGAAAACATCGCCTGAGGTTGAAGTCAACTGAAGGTGAAGCCGCTGTCCAACTTCCTTGATGGTTCCCGGACCAATGGCAAAAGCCACTTTTCTCGCCTCGGTGTCCAGATGGAGATTGAAAGAAATTCTGTTGTCAACAGCTCCCAATTCATAGTACCGGTCGGCGTCCTGATACAAAGAAAGGCTGGTTGTTTCGTGCCGAATCCATTGCCCCTTTGCTACCAAGAAGAAGCCGGTCTTCGACTCCATGCGAATGTCCTTGTCAAGTACAGTAATGGATGATTTTTCGAGTTCTGCAAATGTCGTGAGAAAATTGGAAGGGTTGACCGTGTTCTCAAAAAAGACGGCATATTCCGACGTTCGATCGTTCTGCACTGCGGCAAGGGTGAGGTGATTGGCCGAATCCGCTGTAAATTCCAAATGAATTCTGGTTTGCGCCCCGTCCGGTTTGAAAAAACGGTTGAAGTTACCGATTGACGCAAGGATGGTGCGATCAAACTGAAAAAGAAGATCAACAACAACAAATCGTTCTGTTCGGGAAACGATTTTAAGCTCGTCAAAGCGGATATGCCGCTGGGAGAATACCTGGGTTCCATAGTGACGAATCGTATACACCATGACGTGACCTTTGGCACCGTGAATTACGGTGTCGCGGCGCGTGCTGTCTTTGAGGCCGGCTATACCCACGCCCAGGTGGGTGAACTCCGGCTTAAGGATGTTGGCTTTGTGGGCCGGGCTGTTCATCCATTGAATCATGAGCTGCCTCGCGACCTCCTCACTGTTTCCATCGACACTGTGCACAGCAATGTTTTCGCCGACCACGGCGTCAGAAATGCCGGTGCGGTAGACGCGGTCCTCCGGGTTTGTAAGTCCCTTTGTCGGTGAATAGTGTGAAAAGTATCGGAGTTCCAGCATCTCGGTCGAATGCTGCCGTGCTGCCGATTGCAATCGGGTATCAACAGTAAGGGGCTGAAGACCTGCCGCGACCCTTTCGGAATTGACCAATTCGACGATACGCGCCTCTACGGAAGGGCGGCCCGGCAGATGTTCGAATGGGTTTTCCAGGAAATCATAGGTCTGGGCATGGAGCGTACCGAGCGCGATGAAGAACGTTAGAACCAAACAGATCACGGTGAAGAGGCGTTTCGAAGGGCGGCCTTGATCAATTCCTGAAGCGAAGGCGAGGCGTCTTTGAGTTCCTGAGCAGCTTTTGCGACTGCTTTTTCCGCGAGCCCTTTTTGGTATCCCAGAGAAACAAGAGCCATCAATGCCTCGGAGGCAATTTGTCCTGCTGCCGACAAGACGACGCGGGCTGTCATTCCGGAAGGTCCGTCAAGTTTGTTGATTTTTTCCTGCAGTTCAACCACCAGGCGTTGGGCTGTTTTGCGGCCGACACCGGGAACTTGCGTCAACAACGAAAGATCTTCATTGGCAATAGCCTGACGAAGATCTTTTATGCTGATGCTCGAAAGAATGCCGATAGCCGATTTGGGCCCGATTCCCGAAACAGAGTAGAGCAGTTGAAACATGTTTTTTTCTTCGGAGGTGAAGAATCCAAAAAGCTGCATCACGTCTTCTCGAACGTGAAGGATGGTTTGGAGCCGCACCGTCTCCCCAAGGTCCGGCAGCTTTTCGAATGTGCTGATGGGAATATGCACCTCATATCCCACACCTTGACAATCGATAAGGATTTTGGTGGGATTCTTTTCACTCAACACGCCCTGCAGAGCGGCAATCATGGAAAACCTCTCACAGATATCCCCTTTCCGCAAGACTCGTAAACGATCCGGCTGCAATGATGATGTGGTCGCGTACCGGAATACCCATAACCTGCCCGGCCTGGCGCAGTTGTTCGGTGATCGTTAGGTCCTCCGAGCTGGGCTCGGCATTTCCACTGGGATGGTTGTGCATTAAAATGATACTGGCCGCATGATGATCGATGGCCGCCTTGAATACCTCTCGCGGGTGAACAAGACTCGCGTTCAGCGTGCCTTGGGTAATGTCGATATCTCGTAGGATCCTGTTTGCGGAGTTGAGAAGTATGACCTTGAAGACCTCTTTGTTCAGATCACGAAGATATGGCAGGAATTCTTCGACCGCGTCTTTAGGCGAACGAATCCTCCTTTTTTCCAGACCGGCGCCCGATTGGACCCTCCTCATGATTTCGAACGCAGCGGTTAGGCGGGCGGCTTTAACCATTCCCATTCCCTTAAACTGTGCAAGCTCCGGGGGTTCCCTGCGAACCAGATCGGCGAGGCTGCCGTACTCTTTAACGAGAATTCTCGCCAATTCGACCGCTGAAACTTGGCGGGTACCGGTCCCCAACAAAACGGCAATCAGTTCGGCATCGCTCAATACACGGCCGCCGTTGCGCATCAACTTTTCCCTGGGCCGATCGTCGGGCGCAAGATCCTTGATTCGTGCCATGGACGCTGGTTCACGGACCTTTTTGGTTCTGATCATAGTCTCAGACCTGACTGGCACCGCAACGGTCACAAAAACTGGCCTGAACCGGCAAGGGACTGCCGCACTGACGACAGTATTTGGTATACAAAGCGTCCACTGCCGACTGCGGCTTTAGCTCAGGCTCGAAAAAGTCGCGATACGCCAGAGCCATGGTCAGGTACAGCAATGGAAATAGAAAAACGAATCCGATGCAAAAAGCAAAAACCCCGAGCACCGTAACCACCTGTACTGCGGCCGCAAACAGACTGAACATAATCCAATCGTGGCGGGTCGCCTGGAAGCTTGCTTGAAGAGCTTCGAGTGGGGCCATTCCTTTTCGGATCACCAAGGGTATCGTAAGAAAAAGCAGACCCTGGACAATCAGACCCGGTATAATGCAGAGCTGGAAGCCGAAGAACTGCAGAAGATTGGAGATCAACAAGGCCACGAGCACGTTGATGAAGTGCTCGAACCCCGTAAACAGATCCGAAATTTCGATGGGTTCACCGCTGAGTTGTTTGAATGCGGTATTCAGCATACCCGCGATAAAAAAGGATTCCACGATGGTGATGGAAAACTGCGTCAGTAGATTGAACGAGAGGGACTGGCTCAAGTTTTCCATGAGAAATTTGAAAGGGTCTGCCTTGAATATTTCTATCTGGGCAGACACACCCATCCAAATCAGCAGTACATTGAAGGTCATGATCGGAATGACAACGGTCAGAGATATCAGAAACCACGTCTGCCATTGTCCGGTAAGCAGGCCCCATGCCTCCGAAAACCAATCGCCAAACCTGACCCGCTTTGCTGAATCCGGCACTTCCATATCAGGCGAAAAACAGCAACCAGACGAGGGTGAAGATCGGTATCAAAATAGGCAGCGTGTATTTGATTATATATCCGAAGAAACTGGGACATTCGATTCCCGATTGTTCGGCAATCGACTTAACCATGAAATTGGGACCGTTACCGATATACGTATTGGCGCCGAAGAAAACCGCGGCCAGCGAAATGGCGAGAAGGTATTCCTCGAATTCTGTGATGTGGAAAATTCCCATCATCCAGGAAACATCGGAAGCGCCCATGGCGTGTTCGAGATCCGCGAAATTTTTCAACGCGTCCATTCCGCCGGGCAGCGCAAATTTACCCGCCGCTGCACTCAGAAACGACAAGTAAGTCGGGGCATTGTCCAAGAACGATGAAAGCATACCGGTTGACCAGAAAAACATGCCCGGAGTCAGAATGTCCTGCATTTCCTTGCCACTGGCTTCGTGTTGTACAATCTGAAGAGCCGGTATCATGGTTGCAAAAATTCCTATGAAGAGCCAGGCGACTTCCTTAATTGGCGCAAAGTTAAATTCATTGCCTGCGAGTGCCTCACGATCCGCCGTTTTGTACGCTACATAGGCGATGGCGAACATCATGATTTCGCGGATTCCAAACGGTACATGAAGCATTGTTTGCAGGTCCGGAAATCCATGGATCACGTTGGGATCCATGAAAACCGCCAGAATCACGAGAGCCAAGTAGACAAAATTCTTTTGTCCTCGGATGTTGATTTTTCCGGTGTACGCAATCGAAGAATCCACGCCCTCCGTGTTGCGTCGGTCGATGATATAAAAAATCAGAAGCAGGAGGGCTGCGACAAGCAGCCACACGTGCAGCACATGTTCAATCACCCAGAAAAAAGGCACGCCCTTGAGGAATCCGAGAAACAACGGCGGATCTCCGATGGGGGTCAACGCACCCCCGACGTTACTAACGAGAAAAATGAAGAATACCACGTGATACGGTTTGACCCGTCCCTTGTTGATTCGCAGAAACGGCCTAATCAACAACATCGAAGCGCCTGTCGTTCCTATAAGGTTGGCAATGACGCACCCAAACGCCAGCAGTGCGACATTGACCCCGGGTGTTGCTTTTTTATCGACGGTAATGAGAATTCCTCCGGACGCCACAAAAAGTGCGGTGAGCAGGGAAATAAAAGAAATGTATTCCGCGAGGGTGTGCACCAGACTGTGGGAATTCTGAAGGACCACTAGATAGTAAACAACGGTTACGGTGCCGAGTGCAACCGCCACCTTGTGATAGTTGTGTTCCCAGAAGTGTTTGTAGAACAACGGACCCGTTGCGATCATCAGCAATAGCGCCGCAAACGGAATGACCATCCAATTCGGGGGCAGTGTGTGGGATTCCTCGACGGCAGCGCCTTCCGTTTCAGCCATGTGTTCGGTTTGTGCTCCGGCGGCAGACGAGTCGCCGGTCTGAGCCTTAGCCGGACGGACGGTTAGGACGCCCATAACCAAACAGAGGATAGAGGCGCCAAGCAGGGTGCGAAAAGTGTTCATCGGTTTTCTCCCTAAAGGATGGTTCTTAAAACTTCTTATGATGGGGCGACTGCCGGTATTCGCGGGCAAAATCGCAATAGATTTCCCAATTTCGGCGGATCATATCAAGGACGGCCTCATCCGCGGCTTTTTTCACTTTGGCTGGAACGCCCATTACA
>JAGQUY010000105.1 GCA_020438245.1 Bacteroidota bacterium | reverse complement strand
TGTTGGACTCGTCCGACAAAAACAGGAAGGCGCGGTTAAATCGCAAACCTTGTCCAGCTGTCGCGGAGACCAGAATCATGTTGAGGATTTCATTCAATTCGAGCGTTGCATGAATCAGTGAACTTATTTCGTTAAGCTTGGAAATGTTTTCCAGCGATCGCTGCGCTTGATCCTGAAGTTTTTTCTGCAGTGTTTTATCACGCAGAAAAAGAACGGTTTCGAAAACATTCGTGGATGTTTGCATTCGGACCGCCGTCAACTCACAAAATAGCACCGTTTCTTCCCTTGTGATACATTCCAAATTTTCCCGTTTAAGGCAACTGGGATACTCCGGCAAAACGTTTTCGGCGCTTATCAAAGAAGTGAAAAAATCCTCCTGCCGAAAAAGGGCTTTGACCGGTTTTCCCATCATGTCTTCAGCGCGGTATCCCAACATGTTTTCTGCGGCCAGATTCCAGGATTGAACAAGGCCTTCCGTATTCACCCGTATAATGGCGTCCGGGGCGTTTGAGATAATCGTGGAATGACGAAGCAGGAGGTGTTGCAGGTTTTTTTCTTCTAGACTTTGTTCTGTCTCATCAACCGACAGTTTAAGTATCATACGCGTGCTATCGGTTTCCCGTACGACGGGGACGTAGACATCTTTGACCGTTTTGACACGGCCGTTTGTTTCAGTTTCACGTCTCCGGCTGTGAATGGAACCGGTATCAAAGCACTGACGAATGATTTCCCGATCCCGGTCGTCCATTTCATGATACCGGTGATTGATACCGTCCCATAGCCAGTTGATTTCTTTGTCGGGAATCAGGAGGTGGCCGTTGACCGCTTCAAGGGCGTTCACCAACTCTTCGATAGACCACAGTTCGATCATGATGATGACCAGCGTCCGGGGATGGGCGTTTTACAGGTTGGGCAACGCCCATTGTCGATCCGATTTGAAATTACATGGAATCCCGTTCGTTCCACCAGCAGGTGTTGGCATGCATGGCAATAGGTGTTTTCCAGGTTGCCAAGTTTTCCCGGTAGATTTCCGGCGTAAACATATCGAAGCCCCGCCGTATGACCGATGTTAGCCGCTTCGATGAGTTTTGTGCTGGATGTTTGATCCGGTTCCGTCATTTTATAGTCAGGATGGAAGGCTGTTACATGCCAAGGAATGTCGACAGAGACAGAGGCAATGAAGGAAGCCATGTCACGGAGTTCGTCAGGTGAATCATTGAACGTCGGAACAATAAGAGAAACGATTTCAAGCCAGATTCCCTCTGCGTGGATACGGCTGATTGTGTCCGTGACGTTACGCAGCGTCGTGCCAAGTTTTCGATAGCTCTTATCGTTGAAGGACTTGAGGTCAATTTTATACAGATCGACATAGGGCTTGATAAAATCAATAACCTCGGGTGTACCATTTCCATTCGAGACATACGAACAAACAAATCCCGCGGGTTTCGCCAGTGCAAAAATTTCCATGGCCCATTCAGAAGTGATCAGGGGTTCATTGTAGGTACTGGTCAATACGCGTGCTTTGTGGGCTCGCGCAAGATTTACAATTTGCTCCGGAGATGCAAACTGGGGATCGGAGCCAGCGCTGGGATCTGCAAGCGCTTGTGATGTAATCCAGTTTTGACAATATGCACAATGCAGGTCACAACCCAGCATTCCGAAGCTCATGGCTTTGGATCCGGGGTAGGCATGGAAAAAAGGTTTCTTTTCAATGGGATCCACCTGAAGGCCTGCTACATACCCGTGAGGAACCATCAGTGTTCCTTGCTTGTTGAATCTTATATGGCATATTCCGTCTCGGCCTTCGCGAATCTTGCAACGATGACCACAGGCGAAACACTCTATCATGTCTTCATCTACCCGTCGGAAGAGCAGTCCTTCTTTTGTGTGCTGTTGAAGGGTCTCTCTGAGGGGGACGTGAATCATTGCCATATCTACAAATATAGGAATAAGGAGGTCAAAATCACAAATTCAATGCGGATTCCAAAGCCACGGCGATCTGATGACCGAAAAGATATTGATCCCGATTCCAAGGAATGGTATATACTAAAACCGAAAACGAAGAACCGAAAAAAACAGTGTCAAATTAAGGAGGCGAATCGTGAGCGTAAAAGACAAATACAAGGCCGTTCTGGACCTCGGAATGAAATTGCAGGTGGCAAATGGGGACGTGCAAGAGAAGGACGGAGTTCTGACGATCAAAGGTCAAACCAGAACTGCTTACGAAAAAAATCTGTTATGGGATAAGATCAAAGAAATCGGCGGTGAGAGTCCGTCGGACGTTGCTGCAGATATTACCGTGGCGACAACCGATTATTTTCACAAGCACACGGTCGAATCGGGAGATACCCTGAGTGGCATCGCCAAGAAGTACTACAAGAACGCGGGACAGTATATGAAGATATTCGAGGCCAATAAGAATATCTTATCCAATCCGGATGTTATCAAACCGGGCCAGGAACTCATTATTCCCAATTGACAGGCTGATTATCGTTCAATCGGAGGGTTGTAAAAAATAACACCCGCAAATGGCCGTTGCATCTTCTGATACAATTCGTTCACATGGCTTGATTTTTCGGGGTCAAGTTGAGAAGCGTTGATGATAAGTACAGAAGACCATCGGTAGTAAAGAAAAAATTCGTTGAATTCGTTATTCAGCGTCTTGATGTAGTCTTCATCGAACGATTGTTTCTTGCCGTACTGAGCTGTAAGGGATTCCAGAATCTGGTCCGGAGTAGTTTGAAGATAAATAACAAGGTCGGGAATGGCGACTTCTTTCTCCATGTGAGCCATCATGACGTCGTAGAGTGTTTTTTCGTCTGCCCGTAGACGACAATTGGCGTAGATTCTATCCGCAAAAAACAGATAATCGCAGACATACGAATCACCGAACATGTCGGTTTGATTCATTTGCTTCTGGGCTTTAAACCTGTCGATGAGTCTGAGCAGATGTTTCTTGAAGTTCAGATCCTGCGGATCCCTGCTTGTAAAATCAACAAACGGAGTTGAAGAATCCGCTTCGAGCACCAGTTCGCCTCGGCTGACCCGCGCCAGTGCTCTTGCCAAAGCCGTATTTTGACTCTTCAATATGCCTTCGATGGCAATGAGTCTTAATTTCTCAGTTCGTTTCAATATACGGTTTCGGCGATGGTATGGGAAGCTGGGCGACCGGCACTACCTGTTCCTGGGTATTCAGTTCCATTCTCAGTGTCTTCATGGATTTTTGCAAGACCGGGCAAATTAGTTGCTCATTTATCTGACACAAGGGAGCAAGAACGAACAAACGTTGATTGTAACGAGGATGCGGGATTCTGAGATTGGCATCGTTCCACGTAATATGGTCATAGAAGAGAATATCGATATCCAAGGTACGGGGGCCTCCCTGGTTTTCCCGAACGCGTCCAAGACTTTTCTCAATAGCAAGCAATGCATTCATCAGTTCTTCGGGTCCAAGGCTCGTTGTGCCGCACACCGCCATGTTCAGAAAATTCCCCTGATTTTGGATACCAACCGGGGTTGTTTCGAAAACGGATGAAACCTTGCCAATGTGTACAATTGACTGCAGTTCTTGCAACGCCCGTCTCAGGACTGCAAGTCGATCTCCGACATTGGACCCGAGGCTAAGGTAAACGGTGGCCATCAAAGTCCTTTCTTGTCCTGCAGCACTCCACTTCCACGTGCTCCAGTGTTCCCTTGATGGGCACGTTGGGTTTTCGAACTTTTACCAGAACTTCCTCTACATCGAAGTTGTCCAAAATTCTCCGTGCGATGTGCTGTGCGACGGCTTCAATGAGGTAAAACTTTTTTTCCGTTACAGAATCGTGGACAATCCGGTACACATCTCCGTAGTCGACGCACAGTTCGAGTCGATCGTGGGTCGCGGCGTTGAAAAAATCGACACTCATATCCACATCGATTTCAAAACGCTGGCCCAACGTTCGCTCTTCTTCGTGAGCTCCATGGTGAGCATAAATGACCATGTGTGTCAGTCTTACCTTGTCGAGACGTCTTCCAGTCATTGGGTCAAATGCTTTCTTTGATTCGCGCAATTCTTTGCATGGCTTCCCGAAGGCGGTCTTCTCTGTCGCACAACGAGATTCTGAAACTGCCTTCGCTGGCCTTGCCCAGGCCCGCACCCGGCGTTACCACAACGCCTTCGCGGTTCAGCAACGTGCGAGCAAAGTCCATCGAGGGCATGCCCCCCGGGGTTTGGCACCACACATAAATAGTCGCGTTGGGTTGTTCCGCAACCAGACCCATGGATTCAGCGCATTCCAATACAGTATCACGTCTGCGTTTGTAAAGAGTCTTGAGAGGAGCGGTCAATTCTTCCAGGTGGTCAAGAGCAAAAGCTGCAGCTTCCTGAATGGCAAGGAAAAGGCCGGTATCCACGTTGCTTTTGATCCGACTAAGCCCGGCTATCAAATCGGCATTGCCGACGGCAACGCCTGCGCGCCAGCCGGTCATATTAAATGTTTTGGAAAGGCTGTGAAATTCGATGCCGACGGAACGCGCTTGATCAGCCTGCAAAAAGCTTGGCGGCGCGTTGTCGAAATACAATTCCTGATAGGCCGCATCATGGGCGGCTAAGATGTTATTCGATACGCAGAATTCA
>JAGQUY010000104.1 GCA_020438245.1 Bacteroidota bacterium | reverse complement strand
ACAACACTTCCCTCCTGGACCGTAAGATCTATCCCTTTCAAAACCTCGAGTCTGCTACGTCCCATCACGTACGACTTATGAATCGATTTCGTCTCAAGAATAGCCATCAGTTTGCTTGCTCCACCACAAAGTTGACCGATCGTGATGCCCTAAAATTTATATCTCCAGTGCCCGTTGGCGCTACAGCCGCCAATTCTGTCGTTATTTGGCCACTTGCAGGAATTCCAGTAGTCAGGTCCAAAAAGTAAGTACCCGTCAATTTCATCAGAAATTCCACGGTTGGCATCGCATCCATCGACCCACCCCCTGAAATTTCGATATCAGAACTTATTTTGGCAACGTTGTCAGTCACGCTGACCAGTGTGTATCGTCCACGCACCTTGGGATCGGTAACGGCCAACTCCGTCAGGTTCAGCATCTTTTCAAACTGTTTCTCGTCCACATACTCCGCAACGTCCCAACTATCGCCTTCCTTTACAGGATAATCAGGAAGCGGGTTCATAACATAGCTGAAATCGGATCCAAAACCTTGAATCCCTTCTCCTCCCGTTTGGACAAAAAGCGAATCCTGGTAGAGTTTTCCAAACCGGTCTAAAGTCAGGAAAAAGACTTTATTCGAAAATACATCACCCAGTTTATATGTTAGATTTTTGCCGTTGATTGAGCACCGGGTAAGCGCGGCTTTAATGCGGACATCGATAAGCTTGGCGTCGACATTTTCAATTTCCTGCTTAACTTCAAAAGACGATTCTCCGTACGAGGTTCGGCCGCTGGCCGTGCTAGAGAGGGTATAATATGTATTGAGTGATATCGTATAAATATCACCTTTCTTGAATTTATAGGTTAAAGCATACAACTTATTTTTATCTTGACTCACGCCATGTACGGTTAGAACCATCGCCATACCGACAAGCAAAACCGTTTTCTTCATAGTGCTCCTATTTCCTTAGCGCATCAACCGGCTCCAAAGACGCCGCTTTTCTGGCTGGATAAACAGTTGAGAACAGACAGAGAACAAACGCAACGACAACAATTGCGATAAAATCAACCAATTGAACTTGCACCGGCAGCGCGTCCAAGAAGAATATATCAGCGGGTAGCTTGACGAACCCAAAGTGCATCTGTGCGAAGCAAACCGAATATCCGATGAAACATCCCGCGACCATACCCAGACTGCCGGTCAACAGTCCTTGATTCATGAAAATACGGCTGATCATTCGATTGGTGGCTCCCATGGATTTCAAAATACCAATTTCATGGGTTTTCTGCATGACGATCATGATAAGCGTACTGATGATATTAAATCCTGCAACCAGAATGATGAGGCTCAGCACGACCAGAGACCCCCATTTTTCCACCTTCATTGCGCTGTACAGATCCAAGTGTTGATCATACCACGTTTCGACCGTCCACGCCTCCCCCAGATGAGATTGCAGCTTTTTCTGGATATCAAAAGACTCCTCAATATCCCCAGTCGAAAGATCGAGTCCCGTGATTCCATCACCCATTTCAAAGAGCCTTTGTGCGGAGTTTAATCCGACAAAGATATACGCATTGTCATATTCGAACATGTCCGTTCGGAATATCCCGCTGACCGTGAAGCGTCTGGAGGTAGGCATGTCAAAAGGGCTTACTATGCCGGCCGGGCTGATTACGGTAATTGTGTCACCCGGATTAATGTCCAACTGAATAGCCATGCTGGCCCCGACCAGCGCCCCCGGGTACCCTTCCGGTTGGTCTGAGAAATCGAGTCGCCCTGCCACTACGTCTTTTTCCAGATCTGTTACCGCAGCGATGGAACTGTCCAGTGTGCCTTTGACAAAACCCACATGATTGCCATTGGGACCGGAAATCATCGCTTTTTGCAACACGTACGGCGACGCAGAAAGATCGCGGCGTCCGCTCGTCAATTCATGGACCAATTGAGGCCATTGTTCGACAGGCTCTTCATGCAAGCGGCGAACCTTTAAATGTGCATCAAATCCGATGAATCGCTTTTTCACTTCGTTTTCAAATCCGTTCAGCATGGAAAGAACAATAACAATGGCAGCAACGCCGATCGTCACCCCCGCAACGGATATGAGTCCGATCATGGTGACGAACAGATTGTCTTTGGCGGGCCTGGTGTATTTGATGGCCATCATTTTTTCAAAACGCATAGCGGCCCCCGACCTTTATTCATACCTGATCGCCTCCACGGCGTCGAGCCTTGCGGCTCGCAAACTCGGTAAGACAGTGGCCAAAACGCACAAGAGCGTCGAAAACAGAATCATGCCGGCAAAAAACTGCCATTTGATTTCCATCGGAACTGAGTCCATAAAATAGACATCTGAATCGAGCGCCAGAATTCGAAAATCCTGCTGAACTCTGCAGATGACGTATGCCAACGCTGCTCCCGCCGCAGACCCCATTAGACCGATAAACAGGCCTTCAAAAAGAAAGATCCGGGCGATGGCTTTTTGCTTTGCTCCCATCGATTTCAAAATGCCGATATCCCGCGTTTTCTCAATTACAATAATAAAAAGCGTGCCAACGATATTGAAGGCCGCCACTAGAATAATCAGGCCGAAAATAATCGTCATGATATAATGATTCGTTTCCAGCCATCCGAAAAGGTTGCGGTGTACATCTAGCCACGTTCTGACATAATATGGATAGCCGAATGCCTTCGTCAATTCCTTCTGAACGGTAGTCGCCTCCATCTGGTTTTTGAGACGAAGTTCATACCCGTGAATGGTCGAACCCATTTTGAAAAGCTTCTGAGCTTCATTGAGATCAACATACACATACACATTATCGTATTCGGACAATCCGCTGCGATAGATGCCCGTCAGGATATATTGCCGGACCGAAGGCTGCTGAATAAATGCAATAGTCCCCTGCAGGCTGAAAAGAGTCAACTTATCCCCCACCTTCGCGTACAGACGATCCGCCAGTTTCTGCCCGATCAGGATACCCGGCAACGCATCCGATGTATCTTGTTTGAGGTGGATTCGGTTATTGTATTTGGACTCCACGACGTCCCGACGAATATTAAGCGCCTCGTCCACCCTCGTTTCGTCGATACCTTTGACAATAACTCCATCGGTCACTTGTTTGGATCGAATCATCGCCTCCCGTTCGATATACGGAGAAACCCCCGAGATTTCCTGATTTTCACGAAGCTTTTGCTCAAGGCCGGTTTCGGGGTCGATGAACTCGGTGCCTTCAAAGGTTCTGAAGCGGAGATGCGAGTCGAAATTGACGAACTTGATCCGCAATTCCCGCTCAAAACCTGCCATCACGGCCAATGTAATAATGAGGGCCGCCGTTCCCAACGCGACGCCGGTCATACTTATATATGCGATCAGGGAGATGAACCCGCTTTTTCGCTGTGCTTTTAAATATCTTGAAGAGACAAAAAAAGGAAAGAACATCAGGCTCCGGTCTTTAGCGCGTCCGCTTCCAACAACGGTGCCAATTCGTTTTCAAGGAAGTGATAGATGCGGTGTAATAATCGCTCGTGAAGGTTGGAATCATAAGCGTTCGCCTCTTTCTTTTGTCGCAAATCCGCCATCGCCTGAATCTCCCTCTTGGCATAATAGCGTCGTGAGACATGCGCCTTAAGCCTCTCCAACTCCTCGGTCAGTTCGTCGCAGTCACGTCGGGCCTTTTTGCACTCAGAAATGCTCTTTTCCAACCTCCAAACTTCCTTTTCGGCTGCCGATAGACTTCGAATTTCATTTTCCAATTTCAGGTAGGTTTGTCGCAGTGTTTCGAGTTCCGGACGATTCTCCATAACTGAATGCTCAAGTTCAGCAACCCGCAGAGTCACCCTTTCATGCACCCGATAGGGCTCCGGGTGACCCTTCAACCAGTTGAGTTCCTCCTCCCGATGCTTTATGAGCATGTTGAGTTGTATGCCCTTTTCAGTAACTTCCACCATTTCTTTCTTCAACTTTTTCAGTTTGGCGGATTGTCGCATCCACCTTCGCTTCTCCTGTTCATAGTCGCCGAGAAGCGCCGCTTCCTGCTTTCTGATGTGCAGGCGATCTTGGATTGCAATCATCTGAGCCCTTTCATCCGACTCCAACTTCAAAATCGCGGATTCCAATTGTCTCATTGCCTCGCCAATTTCCTCATCCCGTTTTCGACGAATTGCAAGCTGCTTTTCTTCAGCAAGCACAGTGCGTATTTCTGCAAGCTGTTCTCGGATCGCGGCCTCTGCTCTGCCTTTCATTTCGAATATTCGACATTTTTTGAAAAAGATTCCAGCGCTAACTTTGAAGATGCTTTTCAATTCGAATTTTCCTACACTCAAAATCATGCAATTCCTCATCAGCCGGGCGTCTGCCGGCTCCGGTAAAACCACTACTCTTGTTCTACGCTATTTGCAGCTTGCATTGCCAAAGCCGGATGCATTTGGCCGGATTCTCGCCGTGACGTTCACCAATAGCGCCGCGGCCGAGATGAAACGGCGGATCATCGAATTCTTGTCTGATTGTTCGTCCTCAACTTTGCCTGCGGGCCAGACTGCTCAGATGGTCGCTGATCTGCGTTCCCTGACCGGTTTGTCGGACGTCCAGCTCCAAGACGCATCACGCGATCTGCTGAATCAAATTCTCCACCGATACGCCGACTTCTCCATTTGTACGATTGACAGTTTTCTGCTCGGCGTGGTCCGGAGTTTTGCGAAAGACCTTGGGTTGGCTTGGGAATTCAAAGTCGAGGTAGACTATGGGCCGCGAATGCGCAGGGCGGTCGATGAGGTCATGGATACGATCGGCCCCGATCAGGCAGGCAGTCAATTCTGGTTTGACGTGGCTCGAGAGCGGCTTTCCCGAGGCCAAAGCCCGCAATCCATTGACCGGTCGGTCCTCGAGCTGGCAACTTCTGTCTACAACTCTGATGAAATAATGAACTGGGTCAATCAACACGGTATCGATTATGACGCCCTCAAAACAGTCAAAGGAGCGATCGAAAGCGAGTATGAATCCAGTTCTCAACAAATCGCTCAATGTTGTGCGCAAGCGCACGTACTGATAGAAAGCTTTGGTCTGACTCCAGCCGACTTCTCACACGGAGAAAGGGGCATCGCCGGCTATTTTGAAAAATACAGGATCCAACCAAAACAACTCGTCACACCAAACAATAATATCAACTCCGTGTTTGAAAGAGGTAAATGGCATAGCACGAAATCCAATGCATCGGCTCGAAGAAAAATCGAGCAGATCAGGGACGAGCTGACAAAATGTTATGAGGGAATCACTGCTATTTCCCGGAGACATAATATTTGTCATTTGATGCTGAACAAGATGCACGTCCTCGGAACCCTTTTGCCTGTTTTGACTAAGTTTGAAGAGCTCAAGAAAATTGATCGGGTTGTCACGATAACCGATTTTAATCGATTGATCCGCCCTATTGTGGAGGAGGAACCGGTCCCGTTTATCTACGAGCGGGTTGGTGACTACTATCTGCATTATCTGGTTGACGAATTTCAGGATACCTCAACCTCACAGTGGGAAAACCTTTTGCCGTTGTTTCATAATGCCATTGCGGCTGGAGGTTTTGGCATGGTGGTCGGCGATCCCAAACAAGCCATCTACCGCTGGCGCGGCGGAGACGCGGAGCAATTCGTTCGCTTGCCTTCGTTAGTCTCCGAGCATCCTGATGCATCGCTGATGGAAAACACACTCACCGAGGCTCACCAACTTGAAACACCGGACATCAATTACCGAAGCTTATCGGAAATTGTGAACTTTAATAACGACTTGTTCAGTGTCGCTCGTGGTTTGGTTGATCATCAGGACTTTTATGATCATTACCGGCAAACAGTTCCCGAGAATCGTGATGGCGGATATGTCACGGTCAGAGCTATCGATAGAAAAGCCTACCAGCAAGACTACCTGATTCATCTGCGGGGTCACCTCGCAGCTATTCTGGAAAGAGGGTTCCGTCTGAAGGACATCGCAATTCTCACGCGTTTGAATTCCGAAGCAGCCGACATTGCAGACGAAATTAAGAACTATTATGACATCGTGACGGCAGAATCGTTGCATCTGGATCGTTCACCGAAGGTTCTTTTGCTACTGGCTTGCTTCAGGTATCTGGCCGATCGGGACGATCTAATTGCGCGGAGTGACATGATGCACCTGTTTTCGGAAGTGGCCGGCAACTCTCCGGATTATCTCTCTTGCCGTGACAGAACAGCATTCCTGAAGTGGTTCGAAAGCAACGGGGTCTCTTTTTCCACAAGAAGTTTGTCCCGATTGCCGTTGCTTGATCTTACGGTGGAACTCATCCGAATATTCAATCTGGAGCCGCAACCGGACGCGTACGTACAACACTTTCTTGATGCAGTCATTGCCTTTGCAGAAGACTACGGTCAGGATCCGCCTGATTTTCTGCAGTGGTGGCAATCAAAACCCAACCCTCTTTCTATTGTTTTGCCTGACGAAGCGGATGCCATCCGCATCCTCACCATCCATAAGGCCAAAGGCCTTCAATTTCCCGTTGTCCTGATCCCGCAGGCAACATGGACGTTCAGTGGAAGCCGGGATCTCGTGCGGGTTGAAACCGGGTATGATGACATGCCGGAAACCCTGGTATCGATGACCAGCGGCCTCAACCATGCGGGCAAGCAAGCTCTCTATGAAGAAGAGATGGGGCGGAACAAAACCGATGGCCTGAATCTCCTGTATGTCGCGACAACACGGTCAATTTACGAACTGCATCTGTTCACCGTCGCGCAGGAGCCAAAGAATGAAGTCAAAGGGACGTCTGCGATCCTCTCGATATTTCTTGATTCGATGCGCGCGAGAGAAACCGCACCCGGTTTGTACGAATGGGGTCATGCTGCCGCTGCAACCCAGCAAGGCATAAAACCAAACGATGCGCTTGAAAACACTACGACCATCCCCGTTCAATCCCGTTCGAACCTTCGGATTCGTTCCCGGTATCAGGAGGTCTGGGGTTCCGATGCAGCCCAATTGCGGAAACAGGGCATCCTGTTACATGGAGTTCTTTCCCATATAAGAACGGCGGCCGACATTTCACCCGTGCTCGTCACCTTTCAAAACGAAGGGATTCTGACACATGAGCAAGCTGATGCAACTCGAGTGTCGCTGACCAATTTGGTCGAGCACAGTGAAATCGGACGATTTTTCAGCGTGGGACTGACGGTCCGAACGGAAATGGAGATCGTTCATCAGGGTGAGATCATGAGGCTTGACCGACTTATCGAAGAATCCGGCAAAGCCACCGTGCTCGACTTCAAAACAGGGCATCCCGATAAGAATGATCGTCAACAAGTTGAACGGTATGCGGATGCAGTGAATTCGCTGGGCTTTGAAAACGTCGAAGCTTTCCTGATCTACACCGACCCTCTGAATCTGGTGAAAGTACGATGAGCCGCTTTCTCGATCAGATCGCAGAAGAAGTCCTTAAGATGGTAGCCACCTCTCGCGACCCTCTTGTCGTGTTTCAAAGTCGACGGGCCGGACTGTACTTCAAGCACATCTTTGCGGCTAAAACAACTTCGACTCTTCGAATGCCACAGGTAATGACTATCGAGGAGTTTGCCAGCCTCCTTTGTCCATTTAGAGTTCTGGACCCCGTCGACCTGCTGTTTGAATTTTACCAAGTTTATCAACAGACCGGAGGTACGGATTCGTTTTCGGCGTTTGCAGGATGGGCGCCAATTCTTTTAAACGACTTTGATGACATCGATGCATACCTCGCCCCGCCCGAAGAGATTCTGAATCATGTGAAAAATCTACAATCGATGAATGCATGGGAACCCGGAAGTGAATCAACTCCTCGTCAAAAACGATATCTGGAATTCTGGGCAGAAATTCCCACGTGGTACTCTGCGCTCAGACAGCGGCTTGAATCTCAACATATGGCCTATAAAGGACTCCTATTCCGTCTGGCGGCTGAAACGATTCAGGATCACCTGCAAAGGTTTTCAAACACACCTATCGTTTTTGCGGGGTTTAATGCCCTGACCGCCGCCGAAGAGACTCTCTTCAAGGCACTTGTTAAAGAAAAGCTTGCCACGGTCTATTGGGACATGGACCGTTACTACGTTGAAACGAGGTACCGTGAAGCCGGCCATTTTATTCGGAAATATCAGAAGACCTGGGCAAGATCCATGCAATGGCAAGGCAATGAGTTAGAAACCGCACCGAAAACCGTTGAAATTATCGGAGTCGCACAACGCATCGGTCAGGTTCGGATGGCGGTTCAGTTGTTGTCGGCCTTTTCCTCCTATGAGTCCACCGCGATTGTTCTGGCAGATGAAAGTCTTCTAATGCCTCTGCTTCACCATTTGCCTGAATCACTTGGCGCGTTTAACGTCAGCATGGGTTTACGCTTGGGCCAATCCAACCTGGCGGAATTCATCAAAACGATTTTTGAACTTCATTTGCATTCCAAAGACGGTCTTTACTATCACGAGGATGTGCAATCGTTGATGGACAATCCGTATTTCCTGGACTTGACGACCGATCAAAAATCCGTATTTGAGCTAAAGCGGAAAATGCTGGCTGAAAACCTGGTTTGGGTTCAACCTCAATTGCTGGCAAATCTGATCGGGACTGACAAGAACACTTTCGTCCGGCTTCCCTGGACAACGGCTGCCGATGTTCTGCAGTCGCTGCGAGAAATGGTCGACGAGCTGAGAAATGTTTTCATAACAAACCGGTCTCCCATCGAAATCGAGAATCTGTTTCAGTTTTCATTGCTTCATCAGCGCCTGGAAGCGATGATCAAGAACCATGGTGTAAACGTAGAGCTTTCGTTCCTTTGTGAATTGTTGATTGAAATGATGCGGTCAATCAGGGTACCCTTTTCCGGTGAGCCCTTGGTAGGACTTCAAATCATGGGTATACTGGAAACGAGATCGCTTGATTTCGAAAATGTAATCGTGCTTGGAATGAATGAGGATATTCTGCCGCTGGGAAAGACGCGGCCTTCTCTGATTCCTTTTGAGGTTAGGCGATGGGCACACTTACCTACTCATACGGAGCGCGACGCGATCTATGCTTATAATTTTTACCGTCTCATTCAGCGCGCACGCAGGGTGAGTTTGATCTACAATACTCAAACCGATGAATTTGGTCGCGGCGAAGTCAGTCGATTTGTTACACAGTTGGTCCACGAACTGCCGCAGATAAACTCCTCTGCCGCGATGATCGATCGACTGGTGACTACGCCACTGGGGCCGGGCCGGCGCGAACAGGCAATCGTTATAGAAAAAGATTCTCTTGTTATGGCTCAACTCGATCGTTTGGCAGAACGTGGACTGAGCCCCACCGGTATTCGCGAATTCATCCGTTGTCCGCTCCGCTTTTTTTTCAAGTATGTCGCCGGTTTGAAAGAACAGGAGGAGATTGAAGAAACGGCCGAGGTCAATACCGTCGGGAATATCGTCCATCATGTTCTGGAGTCCATGTACAACGAGCTGAGAGGTAAAAAACTCAGCACTGAATGGATTCTTGAAAAACAGAGGCTTTCACGATCTTCTCTGAAAGATGCCTTTGGTCTTCACCATATACCGTCTATCGACTCTGGTAAGAATCATATCATTTTCGAATTGGCGTCAGAGACCATGGAGTGGTTTTGGAAGGCCGAACTCAATAGAATTTCCTCATCGGGCTCAATCCATATTGAAGCCGTCGAGCACGAGGTTTCCACGGCTCTAGAGCTTTCGATCAATGGCCAACCGAAATCGGTAAATATCAAAGGTCGTATGGACCGCATCGAACGTGAAAAAGGACTTCATCGGATCATCGATTATAAGACGGGAACACCTGGCGAGTTGGAGCTTCCAGTCGGTGGATTGCCTGCACTGATTGAAGATCATAAATATGGCGTGCTTTTGCAGCTCATGACCTATGCACTTGCGTATGGCCGCTCAAACGAGTTTAACACCCTGCTGCCCTCTATTTATTGGCTCCGACGAAATCCCGTCGAGTTGAAAAACATTGCGAATCAGGCGGCAAAAACCGATTATATGGTTCGCGAGGAGCAATTGATCGAATTCGGTGAAGTATTGAAAAAACTGCTGTCCGACCTTTTCGACCCAGCCAAACCATTTCAACAGACCCCGGATCTCCAGCATTGCAATTATTGCGAGTTTACCACGATTTGCAACCGTCGCACAAAGGAACTTAAGGATTGAATACATTTTACAACGACTTCGACTCGTGCCCGCTGAAACCCGATGAATCAAGAAAGGCTTACGAACGCAGTCCGTTCCAGCAGGATCGTGACCGAATTATTTATACCTCCAGTTTCAGGCGGCTACAGGCCAAGACACAGGTTTTCTTCTCCGGCGAATATGATTTTTATCGAACCCGCCTAACTCACAGTATCGAGGTTGCACAGATCGGCCGGTCTATTTGCCAGTACCTTCGCAATCACTCACCCCATCTAGGTGAGCACTTCTACATCGATAGCGACTTGGTTGAAGCCGTGTGTCTCGCGCACGACCTGGGACACCCGCCATTCGGTCATGCTGGAGAATTTACGCTGAATGAAAGGATGAGCCCATACGGAGGATTCGAGGGTAACGCGCAGACCCTGCGTATGATTGCCGAAACCATTTACTCCGTCTCCAACGGACGTGAGGGAATGAATCCAACCAGAGCCTTCCTCGACGGCATTATGAAATATAAGAAATTGTTCGGTCAGTCCTTCCAGGGTGATCTGCCGCCAAGGAATCACTTTCTTTACGATGAGCAGGTCGCCTATATTGACTTCGTCTACGACGGTTCTCGGTTACCATCGGATATCGATTTAAACCGCTTCCGGAGCATAGAGTGCCAAATCATGGACTGGGCAGATGACACGGCCTACTCCATCAACGATCTCATGGATGGTATTACATCCGGATTGATTACAACTCTAAAGATTGAAGAATGGATGAACGGACAGTCGTTGAGCTCCGATGAAACTCGGCACATTGAAAATCTTATCGGAAATATTCGGCAAGGAGATTTGAACAGATTTTTCAGTCGGAAGATCGGAGAATTTATTCGTTCAACTACATTGGAAAAGGATAGCAACTTCATGGCCTCCCACACCAACCGGTATCAATTCAAGTTTGTGATCGATCCGGCGGTCCGTGCTGAGGCCGATCTATACGGCCGAATTTCCAGAGAATTGGTTTTTTGGTCTCCACAAATTTATCAGTTGGAATACAAAGCCGACTTCATGCTCAAGAACATTTTTGATGCATTCGCAGAACACTATCTGACCAACCCGGATTCCCGATTTGTCCTGCTCCCCGGCCACACGGAGACCTTCGTGCGCGCGGAAAAGGACGCAAGACGAAGAGCGCGTCTGGTCTGTGATTATATTGCGGGCATGACGGATGGATTTGCCACCCGTACATACAAACGGTTCTTCGATCCGGAATTCGGTTCAATTATGGACTTAGTCTAAGGCACGTCATGACTTCACAAACCATCAAATGTCCCCGTTGCCAAAACACCATCGAACTCAACGAGGCTTTCAGCGCACAGGTGAAGACTCAGGTTGAAGAGCAGTTGAGACAGGAATATAACAAAAAATTCAAAGACGAACTTCTGAAGCGGGAAGAAAAAATCAAGAAGGAAAAGGACGAGGAGCTCCAGAATTCTCTGAAAGACCTTGAGGTTAACTTGCGCTCCAAGGAAGATCGGCTGAAAGAAGCACAGCAGCGTGAGATTGAATTGTTACAGAAAAAACGCGAACTGGAAGACCGCGAGCAAGTTTTGAGACTGGAGATGGAAAGAAAACTGACCGACGAACGCCAGAAAATATCAGACGATGCCCGCTCAAGGGTTCTTGAAGAAATTCGATTGAAGGACGCGGAGAAAGACAAACATATTGCCGATCTTCGAAAACAAATTGACGAATTGAGCCGAAGAGCGGGACAAGGTTCCCAGCAGGCTCAGGGCGAAATCATGGAGGTAGAACTCGAACAATGGCTCCGTTCCGAATTCCCTCATGATGATATCAAGCCTGTTCCGAAAGGTATTCGTGGTGCGGATGTGATACAGGAAGTCTTCTCACGGGCAGGCCAGAAATGCGGTTCAATTCTCTGGGAGTCAAAAAGAACAAAGACGTGGAGCGATCAATGGATACAGAAGTTGAAAGACGATCAACGAGAGATCAAATCCAACGTCGCCGTTATCGTTTCTGCCGCACTGCCCAAAGAGATCGCCTTCATTGGCAACGTGGAAGGCATCTGGGTTTCTGATTTTTCGACGGCCATGGGATTGGCGTCGGTATTGCGTGCCGGAATGATTGAAGTCTCCCAAACAAGAACCGCCCTCATCGGAAAAAACGAAAAAATGGAATTACTGTACAGTTATTTGTCGGGGCCGGAGTTCCGACAAAGGATAGAAGCCGTCGTCGAAACCTTCAGTGGAATGAAAGCCGACCTGGATACGGAAAAAAGGGCCATGGACCGATTGTGGCAAAAGCGTGAAAAACAGATTGAGCGCGTCATTCAAAATACGACCCGGCTCTATGGCGAACTTGAAGGGATCATGGGTATCTCCCTTCCGGTAGTTTCAACCCTGGAACTTCCCTTGGAGGATCCCGATGAGCAAAATTAAGTCTCACAAAACACGGCCGGCCAAGGAGCGGGCCCTGTTGGTTGGGCTGGGTCGCTCCACCGATCGGGATGCCGTACCGGACCACTTGGATGAGCTGGCTCTGTTGGCAGACACCGCAGGCGTCGAAATAATCGATACGACCATTCAAATAGTCCGGCAAATCGATCCCGCGACCTATATCGGCAAAGGAAAAGTCAATGAGATCGCCGGCCGGGTGGAAGCCGAATCCATACAAGTAGTCATCTTTGACGAGGATTTGTCTCCAGCCCAATCACGAAATTTGGAAAAAGCCGTTCGTTGCAAGGTAATCGACCGCAGTGCGCTTATTTTGGATATTTTTGCCAAACGCGCAAGAACGCGGGAAGCAAAAACCCAGGTTGAACTCGCCCAATTGGAGTATCTGCTCCCGCGATTGACGCGTGCTTGGAGCCATCTTGAGCGTCAGGCCGGTGGAGGCGTTTTCACAAAAGGACCAGGCGAGACTCAGCTTGAAACCGATCGCAGATTGGTTGGAACAAGAATCGCCCTCCTGAAAGAAGAGTTGAAAAAAATTGAAACGCAAAGACAA
>JAGQUY010000103.1:2617-3213 GCA_020438245.1 Bacteroidota bacterium | reverse complement strand
CAATGGTTCGTGAAGAATTTTGCTTAGGCTGGGGCCAGGTATCTTGAAAAACCAAAAAGCGTGTACGTTTGGGTTGCTTACACCTAACACGCACACGCTATGACAGGAACCCGAGAGTCCCTTGGTGCAATGATAGGCGAATTGGCTGGAACAGCAGCCGTTCGTCGTCGGATTTTGCAGACTATATTTCCCTTGCTGCTTACGTTGCCTCAGCGGAATAATTTCAAGCAGTTGGCCCGTTGGGGGAATCGGAATGAGGGGACGCTTCATAATTGGTATCGAAAAGAGTTGCACTTAGACTTATTCAATCGTTCATTGATAGACAAATACAGTACTGGGGATTGTTTTGTGATTTTCGATCCGAGCTATCTGCCCAAAAGTGGGAAACGCACACCTTGTCTTGGTCCATTTTGGTCAGGTCAAGCCGGAGCGGTCAAACGGGGATTGGAATTGGGGGCTTTTGCTGTTGGCGATTTGGGACACCATACCGCTTTTCATTTGTCGGCCAGCCTGACACCGACAGCGAAAGAGTTAGCCAAACAAGGCAAAACACTGATGGGCCATTATGTGGATTTGGTCCGGCAGCAAGAAGGACA
>JAGQUY010000103.1:2105-2454 GCA_020438245.1 Bacteroidota bacterium | reverse complement strand
ACGGCAGTAAAAAACGCGGTCGGCCAAGAAAGAAAGGGAGCAAGATTGACTGGAACAACCTGGATGAACAGTGCCTGCCAATTGTGTTGAGCGATGCTGAGAAAATCGTTCGCAGCGCATTGGTATACGTCAAATGCTTCAAACGCCAGGTGCGGCTCGTAGCCGTAGACTACTTGCGTGAGGATGGCTCCTTGTTTACTCGCAAACTGTACTTCTGCACAGATACCCAAAAAGAGGCGATTTGGGTTTTGGAACATTACCAGTGCCGCTTTCAAATCGAGTTCCTCTTCCGTGATGCCAAGCAATTTACTGGTCTGACGCATTGTCAAAGCACCAACCAAACCAAAAT
>JAGQUY010000103.1:0-2017 GCA_020438245.1 Bacteroidota bacterium | reverse complement strand
TCAATGGCTGAACTCAAAAACTATTACTACAACCTGGCCCTGGTCGAACGATTTTCGGTCGCCTTGGGTTTGAACCCAACCGAAACAAAAAATAACCCCAAAATCAAAGAACTTTTATTCTCAAGTAGTTACGCTGCTATCGCAGCGTGATTCTTCACGAACCATTGTTAAGAGGAAGTTTATTAAACCACATTTACAACTTTTTCCAACGGTCCGTCCTCCTTCATTCCGGGAAATGCCCAATCACAAAGAGTGGCAACAGCCATTTATGAAACTGAATGTTTATTAATCTTGCTGTTGATTTATCTCTTTATCTGTATCCCAATCGTCTTCGTCATCCAGTCCTTCTCCTTTGGTGATTGTCGTAAGACAACGGCCCGCTTATCCCCTCGGTCAGCAACGAGGCCCTTTTGATTGTGCATATCAGTATCCAGTTCCTCTGTGCTGACAATTATCTTAATGAATTCATTTACAGAAGCCATCCGCTCGTCATCAATTTGCAGCGGGATAGTGCGATAAGGAAAACCGGAGGCATTATCCAAAGCCCAGGTTTCCTCTCCCGGTGCCAGGACTTGTTTAGGCAATAGTCGATTCATCACGCTGAAGTCGCTTCCAAGGTAGAGCACGCTGAACCATAAGGGCCGAAATCCTGTGTTGCAAATCCTGAGTTGAAGCGCTGGCTTATACAAAGACCCACCATTATTAATATAGGAAAATACAGCCGGCTCCGATTGCCAGTCAACTACTTCCATCGGAGCGTCGTCATCCATTTCTTCCACTTTTCGCGCTGCGGAAAGTCGTTTTAGTTCAATTTTGACTTCGCCGTCACGGATTCCGGTATCCGGATTATATAAATTCAGGACTTGCTGCCATTTTGCAACGTGTTCCAGATCTTTCAGGAAGATATTCGCTGTTTCCTGAGTATAATTTAATACACGCTGAAAAATCGGCCTGTCATCATTTAAGCCGCTGAGAAAATAAGCACCGTCTTTTGCATGGATTATGAAATCACGATCATCGTATTGATCCTGTATTCCGATAACATCTGACGATTGAGCCTGAACCACGCGTTTTAGTATTTCCATGCCAACAGTATCGCTGTCTTTGGAAAATGCCAGTTTAAATTTGGGGACGGCTCTTCGTTTGATAATTGCCACATAGGTGCGCTTTTTGTCATAACCATCCATTCCATTTATCACGGACAGGTTGGGTTGTACACTTTCCACGGTGACGTTGCGCTTGTCCTCCGTTAGTTCCAGCATTGTGAAGGACTCAGCGTCGCCCGCTGAAATGCCGTGGACAGCGCCGGCATTGAGAATCCAGTTATTAAGGTCCTTGTTCCACGCAACAAGATAGGACGGCTTGTCAGTATCAATACGACTGAAAAGAAATCCCCGGTTGCGGTCTTCCGCTTTGCTGGCGCCCAACTGTGAGGATTGCTCCTTCACGGAATTTCGTATGCGCAAATTGACGCGATTGAGCAAGTCGGCGTAAGAAATAAGCGGCCCCGTCTTTTCCAGCGCTTCGATCAGACAATAGGTGAAAATCCCCCTGGACTGCCCGCCAACGAGTACCTCTTTAGCGTATTCTGTGTTGCGTGCAGCACCGAGATGCACCCGTCTGCCCAGGGGTGGAATGAGTTGACCGGTGTTTGATTTATGATAATGCTCAACCCCGAGAAACTGCTCTGCAGGCAGGGCGCCTCCGAAGTCACGCAGCGTACGCACATTTACTACTTCCAGTTTCCGATCATGTTGTACCTCTTCTGCAGTGCGCATATCACCGGAATGGCAGCAATCCATGACCGTGATAAACGGCATGTCTTTTCCTTGGGATGCCTGCCAGACCAGGTACGACAACTCTTTGTCCATCAGGTCGTGGCCGCCGGATTGCCGGCTATCCCAACACACAATGGATTCCAGTTTGTGATCCGGCTCAAGTCCCCAAAATGCTTCGGGCGCTGCACTGCGTGCGCCATGCCCGGAGAAATGGAAAAGGCAGCAATCACTCGCTCCGG
>JAGQUY010000102.1 GCA_020438245.1 Bacteroidota bacterium | reverse complement strand
GGGGAAGGGCAATCTGACCTTGACGGGTCAACTTGGAGATGTAATGAAGGAATCCGCAATCGCCGCACTCAGTCAAATTCGCTCACAGGCGGAAGCACTGGGAATTGAGGACGACTTTGACAAGATAGACATACATATACATGTGCCGGCCGGATCGACTCCAAAGGACGGTCCGTCGGCAGGCATAACCATTTACACAGCAATCTACAGCTTGCTGACCAACCGTATTGTAAGAAATGATGTAGCCATGACGGGCGAGATTACTCTTCGAGGTACTGTCCTGCCTATTGGCGGCGTCAAAGAGAAGATTTTAGCTGCACACAGGGCGGGTATTCGAACGGTTGTGCTGCCCTATAAGAATGAAAAAGACCTTGATGAAGTCCCTAAACAGGTCCGTAAAGACATCAAGTTTATTTTGGTACATGAGGTTTCGGAGGTTATTGCTAACGTCCTCAAACCCGGAATTCGGAAAAAATCAAAAACAAACAACAATGGGGCTACAACACGCCCAAGGTCAACTTCTCTAAAAAGAAGAAAAAGGACGGCATGAATCGAAAGAAAATCCATATTCCCTTGATCCTTGGAATCCTGTTTTTATTCGTTCTCCTGAATCCGCTGCTCTTTCCATCCGGGCCGGATACGGAGATATCCTATAAAGAATTCAGAGATCGTCTGAACAACGGGGAAATTGACGAAGTCCAGATTTCCAGTGACAAGATTTACGGCAAGTATAAATTGTCCGACAGTTTGGCGGCCGTACAAGCACGCCAGGATAGCCAGGCGACGACATTGGCTGACCGGATCCGACTTGGAGACTTTTTTGGAAATCAGTTCAAGAAAGATCTCCGCCGGCCATTTGTCGTGACTGCCTTGACGGATGACAATCTCGTTGAAGATCTTCAGAAGGCGAATGTCAACTACCGGGGGCTCATTGAAAATAACTGGTTATCCAATTTCCTTGTGTATTGGATTTTTCCACTGTTGCTTTTGTTCGTCTTGTGGGGCTTCATTTTCCGACGTATGAGCGGTGGCGGAAATGTTATGAGCATCGGCAAGAGTAAAGCAAAAATATATGCCGCCGATCCGAAAAGCCGCGTAACGTTTGCCGAAGTCGCGGGCGTCGAAGAAGTGATAGAAGAAGTGCGGGAGCTGGTTGACTTTCTGAAGAACCCTAAGAAGTATACCAAGCTGGGTGCCAAATTACCTAAGGGCGTCTTGCTGGTGGGCCCTCCCGGCACCGGAAAAACACTGCTGGCCAAGGCAATCGCCGGGGAAGCCAATGTACCCTTCTTCCACTTATCCGGTTCCGATTTTGTTGAAATGTTCGTCGGTGTCGGTGCATCCAGAGTTCGAGACCTCTTTGCAGAGGCCAAGAGCAAAGCACCTTGCATCATTTTTATCGATGAAATTGATGCGATTGGCCGCAGCAGGGCAAAAGGCTTTGTCATGGGAGGTCATGACGAAAGAGAGAACACGCTCAATCAACTGTTGGTGGAAATGGACGGTTTCAATACAGACAAGGGCGTGATCATGATCGGAGCCACCAATCGGCCCGATGTGCTGGATATTGCGCTGCTTCGCCCGGGCCGTTTCGACCGTCAGGTAGTTCTTGATCGACCAGATCTGAATGCCCGAATGGCGATTTTCAAGGTCCACACGAAGGGAATGCCGTTGGCGGAAAAGATGGATTTGCAATCGCTCGCTGCGCAAACGCCGGGTTTTGCCGGTGCAGAGATCGCCAACGTGTGCAATGAGGCTTCGTTGCTCGCATCCCGAAAAGACAAGGACCGAATCGACATGTCTGATTTTCAGGAAGCCATCGAACGAGTTATCGGAGGCCTTGAAAAGAAGAACAAGATCATCAGCCC
>JAGQUY010000101.1 GCA_020438245.1 Bacteroidota bacterium | reverse complement strand
TGATCTGCCCCCAATGTTCGCAGCATATCCAATTTGCCGGGCTTGTCGATTGCAGTCACTTCAACGTCGTGCAATTTGGCAAGTTGTAAGGCAAACGTGCCGACTCCGCCGCCGGCACCGTTGAGGAGAAGCTTTTGACCTGACCGAATTTGGCCGACATCGAGGAGACCCTGTACGGCCAACATGCCTGCTTGAGGAATCGCGGCGGCCTGCTCGAAGGACATAGAAGCCGGCTTTCGTGCGAGGATCGTCGCCGGAACACACACGTACTCGGCAAATGCGCCGAACCCGTGCTCGCACAGATCACCATACACGTCGTCGCCGGGTTGTAACGTCGTCACGTTATCGCCTGTTATTTCCACGCGCCCTGCGATATCACATCCGAGAATCCGTACACGGGGGGTAATAAGCCGATTCAGCATCCGATCGATCAGCGGCGGATTTTCCCGCAAAAGGCCCCAGTCCCAATCATTGACGGATGCGGCATGTACTCGAACCAGTACTTCCTCGGCTTTTGGCTTCGGCGTGGGCAATTCTGTCAGCTCGAGAGCTTCAGGTCCTCCGTATGGCCGTTTCTGGACAACAGCCTTCATTTAAAACCGCATCAGAAAAATCAAATAATCATGAATCCCAAACATCCGTCAGATCAATTTTTCTTCCAATTTGGCAGTCGACCCGGGGTATACGGCGAGCCGTATGTCTCCAGCGAGGCTTCGACCTGTTCCACCTCGCGACCAACAGATTTCAGCGACTCCAGAACATCGCTAAATTCGCCGGAAGCCGTTTTGAAAAGATCATAAAAGGTTGTGGTGGGATCGGATGTTGTACTCCACAGACTGCCCGTGATGATTTCAACGCGCGAACGAAGCGAGGTGGGTGCGGCTCCTTCATAGTTTGCCCGCAATCCGTCCCCGTTCAGCCTTCGATTTAGAACCTTCAGCTTTTCTTCGATGGACTTCACCGTCGAGTACGTTGATTCCGGCAAGCCCGCGGTTTCCATGACGGCTTTTGTCAGGAACGGAATTTTGTCCGTCAACGCCGACCGATAGGCGTCGGCACCGCTCACGGCACGGATCAACTCGGCAACCTGCTTGTTGAAAGCGAGGAGTTTCTGATGATCAGCACCCGGTAGTGCACCTTCCTTTAACGGATGACAGGTGAAGGTTTGGGTATTTCCGACCTCGGACCACTTTCCATTGTCAAATCGTGACATCGAAACCGAGTATTTTCCGGGGACAACCATGTAGCCTCTATCCGGCTCATTCCAAGGCACTGAATTGTCAAACGGCGTCAACGAAATTGGCACAAAGGCGTTCATTCTGAAATCCCAAACAATTCGGTTGACTCCCTTCTTGACGAGTGTTTTGATTCGACGCACCGGTTGGCCGGATTCATCCTTTATGGTCAACATCAGAAAAGGCTCCTGTTCGTCCGCCTCGCGGCGCAAGACATCATACGGAGGGTATTCAATATCCTGTCCTTTTTTTTGCTTTTCTTTTTCGGTCTCCCGGCGTTTGTCCTTCAGAGATTTATATTCGTCCTTCACATAAAATGTGAAAACGGCACCAACCTCCGGATTGGGCGCAGCGAAGAAACCGGCACCTTGAAATCCGATCCCGGAAAACCCAAACGGATTGGAGGGGATGAACATGGGTGCATCCTTTACAGGCAGGAGAGCAACGTCCTGTCTTAAGGTTTCTTTATTGAGCGAACGCAAAGGGGAGTAGTCGTCAAGAATGTAGATTCCCCGACCGAAAGTCGATACTACCAGATCGTTTTCCCTGCGCTGAATCGAAATATCGGTTATACAGGTCGGCGGTATACCGTTGCTGAAGGAGGTCCAGTCCTGACCGCCTGTGTTTGAAACATACAGACCGAACAGCGTTCCGACAAAAAGCAGGTTCGGGTCAACGAAATCTTCCGCAACGGAATACGTGCATCCTTTTTTAGGCAGATTGGCGTTAATCGCCGTCCATGTTTTCCCACCATCCGTGGTCTTGTATATGTAGGGCGCGTAGTCTCCGTCCGAAAAATTGTGACAAGCGGCATACGCGACAGATTTGTTGTGGGAGGACGCAATGATCTGGTGGATACGCGCATAGGGAGGAAGCCCACGGGTCGATGCGGGCTTTGTCCAAGTCTTCCCGCCATCTGAGGAATAATGAATCAGCCCGTCGCCGGAACCGACATACAAAATATTTTCATCCAGTGGTGATTCCGCGATGGCAGTGATATTGGCCAGCGATCCTTTGTACGCCAGTTCGTCCCGACTCCAGCTTCTGCCCTGCATTTTTAACATCTGCTGCGGAACACCGCGAGTGAGATCTTCGCTGATCAATTTCCAGGTATTACCCCGATCATCGGTTCTAAACAGGCGATTTCCGCCGAAATACAGTCGTTTGTTATCATGATGAGAAATCAACAACGCCGCGTCCCAGTCAAACCGGTAGGCAACGTTTGCAGTGTCGATGGGCTTGATGTACAGCTGCTCTCCGGTCTTTCGGTCATACCGACAGAGACCGCCGTTCTGTGATTGCACGTAGAGAATATTCTCGTCCTTCCAGTCGGCTTGTGTTTCAAACCCGTCGCCGCCAAGGGTAAACAGCCAATCCTGATTGGTGATTCCGGCGGAGGTATTCGTTCGGGAAGGACCTGAAAAGCTGTTGTTGTCCTGAGTACCTGCATAGACATTGTAGAATGGCAATGCGTTGTCGGTCGAGACTTTATAAATTTCCGCAATCGGCAGCGTACTTTTGAAATCCCACGACGATCCCTGATCCCATGATTCATACACTCCGCCGTCGCACCCGGAAATCAGGTGTTGGGTATTCGCAGGATCGATCCATAGTGCGTGATTATCCACGTGTTTGTATTGTTCGCCCAACCGGCTCCACGTTGCGCCTCCGTCACGGCTTACCTGGTTGAATACATCCATGCTGTAAACGAGATTCTCATCTTTCGGATCGCAAAATAGTTCCTGGAAGTAAAACGCGTAAGTAGACACGTAGCTGTTCTTCTTGGTCCAGCTGGCGCCGCGGTCGTCGCTTCGGTACACTCCCCCCTTTTCCTTTGCCTGGACGATCGCGTACAACACATCCGGATTGGCCGGCGAGACAGCCATGCCGATCTTCCCGACGTCTTCGGTGGGGAGGCCCGACATGATTTTCGTCCACGTTGCACCCGCGTCGGTACTTCGATACAGTGCGCTTTCCGGACCGCCGCCGACTGTGGAATAGAGTTTTTTGAACCGTTGATGTGCCACGGCGTAAAGGGTGTTGGAATTTCGGGGATCCATGTGAATTTGCCACACGCCGGTATAGTCGCTTACAAACAGCACGCGGCTCCAGGTTTTTCCGCCGTCGGTTGTTTTATAGACGCCACGCTCGCCACCGTCGTTGCGGAAGGGTCCGTACGCCGCCGCATAGACTATGTTTGAGTTTTTCGGATCGACAACAATGCCTCCGACGTAGGCCGAATTTTCAAGGCCCATATTCTTCCAGCTTTTGCCTCCGTCTTCACTACGGTAAATGCCGTCGCCGAAAATCACATTTGACTGGCCGTTGCTTTCTCCCGTTCCCACCCAGACGATGTTCGAATTGGAGGGGTCGAGTACGACGCAGCCGATCGAATACGATTTTTGTGAATCAAAAATAGGGGAAAAGGTCGTTCCATTGTTCGTGGTCTTCCATAACGATCCGTGCCCTGAGGCGACATAGTATTCAGACGGGTGATTCGGATTTACAGCCAGATCTACCACACGGCCGCC
>JAGQUY010000100.1 GCA_020438245.1 Bacteroidota bacterium | reverse complement strand
GCCAATTTGCACAGCACGGTACGGCTGACGGAAGATGGCAAATATTACATACTCAATGGTGAGAAACTGTGGTGCACCAACGGCACGATAGCAGATATCATCGTCGTCATGGCCAAACATGTCGAAGACAACAAGATGAGTGCATTCATCGTCGAAACGGCATGGGAAGGCGTTGAAGTTCTTCATCGGTGCCATTTTATGGGACTCAAAGCGCTTGAGAACGGTGTCATCAAGTTCACGGAAGTGAAAGTGCCCGTCGAAAATCTGTTGTGGGAACGCGGCAAAGGACTGAAGCTTGCCCTGATAACTCTCAATACAGGAAGGCTGACGATTCCGGCGATCGTTGCCGGATCGGCCAAAGCTTGCCTCGAGGTGGTACGCGAATGGGGCAAGTCACGCGTGCAATGGGGCCAGCCGGTGGGGAAGCACGAAGCGATTGCACAAAAAATTTCCGATATCGCTGTATATGCATTTACCATGCAGGCCATTTCCGATTTGGCGACGGCCATGTCTGATCAGGGATATGATATTCGATTGGAAGCCGCCGTTGCGAAAATGTGGAATACCGAGGCGTGCTGGCGTGTGATTGACGAAACGTTGCAGGTGCGCGGCGGACGCGGCTATGAAACGGCCGATTCCCTTCGTGCTCGAGGAGAGGTGGGTATCGCGATCGAACGTGGAATGCGCGATTCCCGGATCAATCTGATCTTCGAAGGATCGTCAGAAATCATGCGCCTCTTCATTGCACGGGAAGCAGTGGACAAACATCTGCAAGTCGCCTGGAATCTGATTAATCCGAAGTCCACACTTGGGCAAAAACTTGGCTCTATTCCAAAAATCATCGGCTTCTACGCGTGGTGGTACCCATCCAGATGGTTCGGATGGAGTGGATGGCCTCGGTATTCGGAGTTTGGCAAACTGGCCGGTCACATGCGCTTTGTAAACCGCTCTTCTCGAAAACTTGCCAGGGAGCTGTTCCACGGTATGATGAAGCATCAGGCTAAATTAGCCTACAAACAGGCTTTCCTGTTCCGTGCGGTGGATATTGGTGCGGAGTTGTTTGCGATGTCGGCTGCAGCAAGCCGCGGCGTACAATTGGCCAAGGAAGGTAATACGTCTGCACTGGAACTGGCGGACATGGCGTGTCGGAATGGAAGACGCAAAGTGAAGAGCTTGTTCCGAAATCTGTGGAACAACGACGATATTGAAAAGTACCAACTGGCGAAAGATGTCCTGAACGGGAAATATACATGGATGGAAGAGGGCATCACCGGTTTTGGACACAGGGACGAGAAGCCTGAAGAAGTCCACGCCTGAAAGCCGGTTGCACAAAGGCATCAAAGGCCTCAGGAATGTTCCTGAGGCCTTTTCATTTACCTAATCGTAGAGCTTCTTGATACGTTCTTAATGAATTCGTTCCGGATGGGTATAGACGTTCAGGCTGTCGCCTCTCAAGAATCCGACAACGGTCATGCCGAATTCATGCGCTGTCTTGATCGCCAGATTGGAGGGTGCAGAAACTGCCGCCAGAATAGGGATTTGAGCGCTCAACGCCTTTTGTACGATCTCATAACTCATGCGCCCGCTGACCATCAACACCTGATCGTTCAGAGGAAGGATCTCGTCGTCAAACGCAAGCCCGATTGCCTTATCAACTGCATTGTGCCGCCCGATGTCTTCGCGGACGATCATCGCCTTGCCGTTCTTGTCAAAGATGCCGGCCGCATGAAGTCCCCCCGTATGCTGAAAGACTTTTTGCGCCATTTTCATGGCATCCGGCAAGCCTTGAAGTCGTTTGATCGGCAGGGTAAGATCGGATTGGATTCGGCGAAAGCCTCTCTCCCGAAGTGATTCGATGGATGTTCGTCCGCAAAGTCCGCAGCTTGCGTTGACAAAAGAGTACCTGTCCAGCTGTTCCGATGTGGAAACCTTATCAAACACCGATTCAGAGACTCGAAGCTCAATTCTATTCTCCTCTTTTTGGGAGTCTTCGACATCCTCGTCGATCGACAGGAATCCTTCTGTGTATAAAAATCCTACTGCAAGTTCGTCATCATGACCGGGTGTTCTCATTGTTATCGCAACGGTTTTTCTCTTTTTTCCGCACGCAACGACTATTTCCAGTGGCTCCTCGACGGTCACGAAGTCGTTGGTCTCTTTCCATTTTCCGGATCTGTAGTGCCGAATCAGCTGGTTGGCAGTGGAACGGGTCACAAATGAGCCTTTTTTCAATTTCGTGCAGATCCAATATAGGTATCCCGTTCAAACGATACCAGAAAAAACCGGTATCTATCTCCGTGAAAAAGCTTGCATTTACAGGCCGCTTAGGATACATTGGCCGCACTTTTAAAGAATTCGTTCATTTTTTCGATCGGAGTGTATGAGCACTGCAATTTTGGAAGAGAATGAGGCATTGGTTCTTAGGGAAGACATACGAAACATCGCGATTATCGCGCATGTTGATCACGGGAAGACTACGCTCGTGGATAAAATGTTGCAGCAAACCGGAACTTACCGGGACAATCAGAGGGTGACGGAACGAGTCATGGATTCCAATGACCTCGAAAAGGAGCGCGGAATCACCATTCTTGCCAAGAATACGGCAGTTCGGTATAAGGGTACGAAAATCAATATCGTTGATACACCGGGCCACGCCGATTTTG
>JAGQUY010000099.1 GCA_020438245.1 Bacteroidota bacterium | reverse complement strand
CGCTTACCATCAAGCGCAACGACCTCCTGCCCGCCTTAGTGGGCCTGGATAGCCTTGCCTCGGTTGGCGCCGGCCTTTTTATTGAATCCAATGACGCCCTGGTATACCTGTATGGGCTGGATAACCTCACCGCCATCGGGGGAGAACTGGTGATCAGAAACAACAACGCACTGGCTACCTTAAACGGTATCGACCATATCGACCCTGCCACCATCAGCTATCTTACCCTGCTCAATTCCAATGCCTTATCCACCTGCACCGTACCGAGTATTTGCGCATACCTGGCAGATGGCAACCCGGCCGAAATCACCGCCAACGCCAATGGCTGCAATAGCTATGGCCAGGTTTTGGACGCCTGTGCCCTCTTGCCGGCCGAGGAGGCGCCAACCGGCGCGTTGGCCGTTCGCATTCTTCCTAACCCAACCAAAGGGATCATTCAGGTGGATCGCCCGGGCGCCACGCCTGCTCACGTCCGGCTGATCGACAGCCGGGGCAGCCTGGCCCTTAGCCGGGAGCTGGCCGCCGACGGCCAACTGAATCTCTCCGGCCTGCCCAACGGCCTGTACTTCTTGCAGTTGAGGGCCGGCGATCAGGTGTGGGTGAAGAGGGTGGTGAAGGAGTAAGGGGGAAGTCGGAAGTGGGAAGTCGGAATTCGGAAGTGCGCCCCGAATGGGCGTCAAACACCCTTTTCCGAATTCCGAATTACTCCCTGCCTGCCAGGCCGCCAAGGCTTGCCTGGCGGGTAGGCAGGCGTCAGCCGCTTCGCTTGTGTCCGGCTTTGAGTCGGGGGAGGAACTACTTACTTCATCTTATTGAACATGTACCGGGCTATTCTCCAGGTTCCTCCTTCCTTATGCAGAACAAACAACTCCCGATTCTCTTCAGGAACTGTTGCCCCTGAAGCATGAATCAAAGTGCTTCCTTTTGAGGTAGTCCTCGCAAAGGCGTAATCTCCATTCACGACAATTTCATCGATATAGAATTCAATGTTCAGTTGAATTTGCGAGAAGATAAATTCGTAAGATTTCAGAATGTTTTCAGATCCGATTGCCGAGGGGGCACCGGTGGGCATAAAGACGCCATCTTTCGTATACAAGCTTTGTGCTATGGAGGCGTCCGAGGTATTGAGTGAATTCTTGTACTCGTTCAAAAGACGTTCGATTTGTTGTTTATCTTGCTTTTCCATGATTTTGGTTTCCTTTGCGTTGTTCAGATTTTCCGGTTTTCTCTCGTTGCACGCACTGAGCATGACGAGCAGTACTGCGGGGACAAGTCTTTTCATTGTTTAATTGCCTTTCTTAATCCATTCGTCGAATGATAGGAAGTCGACTTGGGCCGTCTGCTTTGCCCGGTCGATTCGGGTTTGTGAATCCGGCCCCATGTACGTGTATTTTTCAAAATAGCCGAACATCTCCGTCAACTCTTTTGCGCCTTCAAAAAAGGTTGAGAACACCTCACCGGGCACCCGGGTAAAGCTGTAGTCCTTGCCGTTGGCTTTGAAGGCAGCAAGAATATCATTGAAGCTGTTCATCTCCGTAGCTAACGAGAGATAACTGCCATGGCCAACGGCATCCGGTTGTAAAAAGGCTCCGGCAACGACTTTGCCCAAATCATTGATATCCGACATGTGAATGACTTTCTTCACCGGGTCAAGCGGCAGTGTCCAACCGATCGTACCGTCGTCTTTTGGTTGCGCTGACAGCATGCCGACAAAGTTTTGATAGTAAAAAGGCGGTTGCACAAATGTGTGATGTGGAAAACCTGCTCTTTTAACGATCTCGTCGACCTTTGCTTTGCCGGTAAAATGCGGCACGTGGAATTCACCACGACTTATAGATTCAACATTTGGGAGGGTTGACCATACAAAGTGTTGAACGTTCGCCTGTTTTGCTGCTTCGACGGCGTTTTTACCCTGCTTGAGTTCATCTGCGCCTGCCCAAAAATTGGTTACCGCAAATACACCATACGCATCCTGGAAGGCCTCTTTCAGCGAGTCGGCATCATCCAAATCAGCTTTGACGGTTTCGTGAGCCGGTCCGGAATAGGTTTCCGCGTTGCGGGTGACCGCCCTGACCTGGAAGCCGCCATGCTTGACCAGCGCATCAACGACACCTTTGCCTTGTGAGCCCGTCGCTCCAATAACGGCAATTCTCTTTTTTTCCATTTCGATTGCTCCTTTTCTTGATTCTTGTGGAATCCGGTTAGATTGTTGTCATCGTGACAATGGAAAGATAGGAGCGAAAACGAAGGCAGCGAATAAGGCAGTTTAAGAAAAAGTCTTAATCTACCTTAAGACTTGGGCAGATTCTTACGAATAACGCTGAGGAATTCGGGGGTCATACCAAGGAAGGAGGCTATTTGTACGTTTGATATGCGATTGACAAAATCGGGATACCGATTTATGAAGTCAACATACCGTTCTTCTGCAGTGGAACTGATGTTCTGAAGTACTCTTCTTTGAAAATTGACCAGCGCATTCTCCGTAAAGACCCTGAATATCCTGTTGAACTTTGGGTGGTCTACGAACAAACGCAGTTGATCTTCTTTTTTGATTTGAAGCAGGATGGAGTCTTCAATTGCTTCAATATATAATTTGCTGGGTTCTTCACTGTGAAAACTTGTAAGGTCTCCAATCCACCAGTTCTCAATGGCGAACTGAAGGTTGTGTTCTTTTCCGTTGGCATCCAACATATACATTCGAAGACATCCTTCGACCACAAACGTGTTCAGCCTGCAAACATCTCCTTCCTGCAGAACAAATTGTCTTCGTTTTACCCGCTTTTCGGCAAAACTCTTTCGAACGGCTTCCTTTTCCTCATCCGTTAAAGTGAGGAACGTATCAAAGTATGTAACGAGCGATTCTATATGCATTTTGTCTGATTTGCCATGTATGATACTTGTCACACAGGGTTAAGTCTGAACAGGGGTCGGTGCAGTTTTCGCTTGTCTGCACACCTGTTGACTCACTACGTTTTCCGGTTCAGTCTCATCGGGAAATCCGATCATTTTTTCCTTCTTTCCCGAGGCCAACGATTTTGCCTCCGGCAAGATTAGCATCCATAAGCTAATGTGCTTTGACGAGCTCTTCAAATTTGAAAACCGGTCCTGTTTGAATCTTAAGCTTATCCTGTTCCACCAGCTTTACATATCGCTGCAGTTGTTTCATGCTGATATCCGACGAATCGCCACTATAGGCAGTCAGTTTAACGGCAGGATCACACCTAAGGGCGGGGTCTGAGACTTGTTATGACCGGATCGTCAAGCCAGCCTGGCCAATAGTGCAGTATCCATAAAGAGCCGGAATTCCAGGCAATGGCCCCCAGGAAGTCTGGAGTAATATAATTGGAATACTGATCGGGTAACGTCTGCGATACCAGGATAGTCCCTTTGGAGGATACTTGGAAAATACTGTCACTTGCGACAATCAATTGGCTGCCATTTGACGTGAGTCCAACTACGCCACCACCGGGTGTCGTAAAAGATGATTTTACTTTTGCAGAGTCAGTAAAACACGAGACCTCCGGATCAATACAAAAAGTCTTCGGGACCGAGGAGGATGAAGTCTCCGAGAGCCATAGTTGATCGTCAAGCCAGGCCACGGAATGGGGATAATCGCTCGGAGCGCTGAATTCACACTCGATGGACCAATTCCTGGTCATCCTAAAAATTCGACTTCCGCCAATCAACCATAGGAATTCGCCGTCATAGGTCATTCCGCGGGGATTTTCGGATGGTGCGGCGTACTTTTCCAACAACTCGCCCGAAGAGGAGACGTGGTACACGGAATCCGCAAGAGACGATGACAACCAAAACGAGCTGTCGTCGCAGGCCAATCCATCAAACCTGGTTGCTCTGAGCTTTGACAATGGTATGACACGAAAGCCAGGATTGACACGGCACGGGTAGATTCGAAGGTCGCCGACGGAACCGCGGACCAATACTTTTTTGTCACCGTCGATATGATCGGCAGACTTGAGACCATTTGCCGCGAGAGAATGGCTGTGGTTGCTGAAGACGGCCGCACAGGCAACATACGGCAATGGCGCGTAGCCGATCTGATCCCAGGATGTTGTGACTGTGTTGAAAATAAGAACGTCTTCGTCGCATCCGCTGCCGGTTACATACGACAGTTGCAAATCGTTTGCAGAATCCAGACCGCTGACCCCGCTTAAGTCAAACTCAAAATCGCCGCCCACGGTGTCGCTTGGAAGCAATTGAGTCCAATAGCGCTGGAACAACGGTTCATCAAGATAGAGGGGTTCTCCCGAAGGCTCCGTGTGTCTCTCACTCGATCTTTCGCATGCAATCAAGGCAGATAAGAGAATGATCAACGCGGCAGATAAAAGCCAGTTCATTGGATATGACTTTGTAAGTTGACTACTTAGACGGTAAGCTATTCAATCCGCTTCAAAGAAGAAACAGGATTTTATGATGGCATATTGCCGCTGCCGGAGCACATCTTTGAATCTAGTATCTCGTTCCCACGGCGGCATCTACCGGAAACGCATCATTGATTTGGTCAAACTCGCCTTCAGTCAATGTCACGTTGAGTGCACCGAGATTTTGCTCCAAATGCGCTGTCTTTGTTGATCCCGTAATGGCTACCATATCCTTGCCCTGTGCCAGAACCCAGGCCAATGCCAACTGTGCAGGCGTGATGCTCTTGTTTTTCGCAATCTCCGTGATTCGTTCAACGAGGGCAAGGTTTTTTGCGAAATTCTTTGGTTGAAAACGGGGAAGCGTCCGTCGCCAGTCATCCTTTGCCAAATCATCGATTTGTTTGATTCTTCCGGTCAGGAAACCCCGGCCAAGCGGGCTGTAGGCGACAAAAGTGATTCCCAGTTCTCGAGTGGTTTTCAGTATTTCCTGCTCCGGTTCCCGACTCCACAGGGAATACTCGGTCTGCAATGCGCTGATCGGATAAACTGCATGGGCCCTTCGAATAAGGTCCGGTGTTGCCTCAGAGAGACCCAGGTGGCGGACCTTCCCTGCTTTTACGAGCTCGCCCATTGCTCCGACGGTCTCTTCAATCGGGACATTTGGATCCACACGGTGTTGATAATACAGGTCGATATATTCCACGCCCAATCGTTTGAGCGAGGCATCACATGCCGAGCGAACGTATTCCGGCTTGCCATTTAGACCCAAAAAATCAGCCTTGTCATTTCTCATGACACCAAACTTCGTGGCCAAAACCACCTTGTCCCGTCGGCCGGCAATCGCTTTGCCAACCAACAGCTCATTTGTCCAGGGGCCGTACATGTCGGCGGTGTCAATAAAGTTGATCCCAAGTTCGATGGCACGGTGGATGGTTGCAATCGATCCCGCCTCGTTGGCCGAACCATAGAACTCGGACATTCCCATACAGCCGAGGCCAATGGCGGAGATTTGCAGGGTACTGTGGCTTAGTGTTTGAAATTTCATTGCTAGGTCTCCTTTGGATACTTATCCTCTATCATTATCGCTGACACGTATGAATCTTACAATCCGGGGGATTGAAATGCCTGCCGGTTTTTCCGTAATGTCTGCCTAATACTCCAGAATATCGGATTAATTGCGCGATAGAGTGATTTCTTCATTATATTGGGTTCAAAGAAGGAGCGTTCCAAAATGGAAATTTCAGAGCTGGCTGAACTGGCGACTCAATTCTTTGATAAAAATGATTTTAGAGAGCATGCCGTAGTTTCGCCCTTGCCCGGATTGACCTTGCTGAAGAGTACGAAAAAGACAGAACTCGATGCTTCGGTTTATGACCCGGTAATATGCCTGATACTTCAAGGAGAAAAAGAAACCATTGCAGGCGATAAATCCGTAAAGTTTGGAGCCGGTGAATCGCTAATTGTCAGCCACAGTCTGCCCGTGCTCTCACGGATTACCAAGGCCACTCCCTCAACACCCTATCTGGCGATGATTCTGACTATTGATCTCGGTATTCTTCGTGGGTTGTATCATGATCTGGAAGAAATGCCCCGCGATTTCCGGCGGGCGAAGGTCATGACAGCGGAAAAAACCGGGGAGGAGATTATTACGGCGTTGGCCAGGTATCTGGCCCTGTCGCGCCAGCGGACCGAAATCAAAGTGATGGCGCCGTTGTTGCTGAAAGAAATTCACTTCAGGCTCTTGATGGCGCCGCATGGAACGATGCTTCGAAAGTTGATGGGACGCGAGACCTACGCCAGTCAGATCGCCACGGCAATCAATCATCTCAGGGCAAATTTCAAAAAGCCCCTTTCAGTTACAGAGATGGCCAAGACCATCGGCATGAGCGAATCGGCGTTCTTTGAACATTTCAAAAAAGTCACCGAAACCACGCCACTGCAATATCAAAAGGAAATGCGCCTTATTGAAGCCCGGCGCTTATTGCGGCAAGAGCGTTTAACGGTCTCTTCAGCTGCCTTTGAAGTCGGCTATGAAAGTCCGACACAGTTCAGTCGCGAATACTCGCGGAAGTTTGGTTGCCCTCCGAGAGATGAGTTGAAGTATCATCAACCATAATTGGAAATGGCGGGTTAGACGGCGTTGTCGGATGCTACCGAAGCATGGACTCAGATCTCCGAAAAAAAAGCTGCGATGTCGCGTGCAAGAAGCTCAGGCTCTTCAGCCGCACCAAAGTGCCCGCCGCTCGGCATGACAGTCCACCGACGAACGTTGTAAAGACGCTCCGCCCATTCCCGCGGCGGGCTTCCTTCGGATACATAGTTGTGGTCAAAAT
>JAGQUY010000098.1:1705-8583 GCA_020438245.1 Bacteroidota bacterium | reverse complement strand
GACAGGACCGGTAAACCTACGACCGCACTGATTTCGTGGGCGGACACGCGACCGCGCTCAGCAGTTGAAGTCCTGAAACAAAAACTAAATCCGGAAGAAATCCACAGTCGCACCGGTTGTGTGCTTCACCCCAGTTATCTGCCAGCCAAATTACTTTGGCTGAATGAAGAAAACCATGACGCCTTTACCAGGACGCAAACTTGGATGTCGATCGGAGAGTTTGTCTATTTTACCTTCTTCGGAAAGAGCGTGGTGGGCGTTTCGATGGCTTCCGGAACGGGCCTGCTGAATCAGAACACCTGTCGATGGGATGAAAAGGTTTTTGGCGTTTTGCCGATTACCCCGGACAACCTTAGTGAACTCGGTGACCTGGATACACCCTTGTCAGGGTTGAGGTCGGTTTACGCAAAACGCTGGCCGTCGTTGGCCGAAATTCCGTGGTTTCCGGCGGTGGGAGACGGAGCCAGTTCCAATGTGGGCAGCGGCTGTGTGGCCAAGGACCAACTGTGTATCGTGATGGGTACTTCAGGGGCTCTCCGCGTTTGCTGGGAAGCGGATTCGGTGATCATCCCGCCGGAATTATGGGTGTACCGTATCGATAAGAGAAGATTCTTGATGGGAGGCGCATTGAGTGATGGCGGCAATCTAAGGAAGTGGTTGGGTGCAGCCATGCAAATCAAAGGCGGCAAAAAGGCGGTGGACAAAGCATTGAATGCCGTCGGCGCCGACAGTCACGGGCTTACTGTACTTCCGTTTTGGGCGGGTGAGCGCAGCACGGGATGGCACGAGAATGCCCGCGGCATGATGTACGGTCTGAACCTGAATACAAACAAGGATCATATCATCCGGGCGACGATGGAAAGCGTCTGCTTCCGATATGCGGCGATCCATGATATTTTCAACCGCCAGAACATGACGATCAAGAAAATTATTGCCTCGGGCGGCGGGTTTTTGGATTCAGCCGCTCTTACGCAGATGATGTCGGATGTCATCGGTTTACCGATTACGCATTCCGGAGAACCTGAAGGTTCCGCGCGCGGAGCAGCTATCTTGGCGCTGGAGGGCATTGGCAGTTTGAGAAGCATTGCCGAAGCGCCCATGCCTCTGGGCAAAACTTTCAACCCCAATATGCAAAACCATGAGACGCTGCGTTCCGCCCGGGAACGACATGCCGCGATGTACCATCTCATTTCTCAACGCTGGTGGGAAAAGGGTATGTAAGTTTTTCGCTCCTGCTGATACCTCATTTGGTAAGGGAGGTGCGGTTTGAAAAAAGTACTCTGTGTCTTATTGGTTTTTGTTGCCTGTGATGAAAACAGCCGTTCTTCATTTTCCCCCGACGGCATAGCGGTCTTTACAGATCGGAATAGCTACTCGAGGACGGACCCCACAGTAATCACGATCGCCAATTCTTCCTCCGAAACGGTTGCTGCCGCCGACTGCGGTTCCACCATCTACTATACCCGCCAAAAATGGCTGGATGGAGTTTGGGTGGATTGGACAGAAGCGTTTTGTGATGTTACCAACTCACGAATCATTCGACCCGGCGATCAATTGCAGGATACGATTCGTGTTCGAAAACCGGGACTCTACCGCTTTCGGTATGACCTGTCCGTCATGGCAGGTGATGGCGGCGTCCTGTCGGCCTATTCCAATCCCTTCGAAATCTACTAGCCGCGTGTAAGTTTTTCAGGATGAGGCCCACTTCTCTTTGAAAAGGGAGGTGAGTAATGAAGAAGTTATCGCTGGCCTTTGTCTGTTTGGTGCTGGTTTCGTGTGAAAAGACGATTATACGGGAAGAAAACCCGTTGGCCAAGAACGCATCAGGCGGATCACTTCAAGTATTCGCATTCATTGCTACTTGGCCTGGCTATCAGGATACAACACTATACGGCGATGCAGACGTGTTGGTAAGTACATACAGCACCGTCCCTCTGATAACCATCAATGGTATCGAGCCCAATAACCCTTATTGGTGTGATTTTGACTACAACGATATTGTCTTTCAGCCCGGGACTGCTTGCAGCTTGAATGTACAGGTGGGTGATGACCACGTTTCCGGAATCGTACACGTCCCAAAGAAGATTTTGCTGATGGAACCGGCAAACGATGCCGTTGTGGCAGGTCGCGATTTGGTGGCACGGTGGAGCGATGCCCATGCAGATCAGTATGATCTGTATGCCAGCTATGTCTACGAGGACTACAACGGTCGTTATGTACGGAGAGATACTGTTCTGCAGAACATCCGAGATACCTCCGCCACGTTAACCGACTTTTTGCCGGATCAGGTATTGGTCAGGTCATGGTTTTACGGGTACGTCGAGCCCATGGCCAGTAACGGTCCGCCGTTGGTTCCCGGAACTCCGGGAAATCTTTCCGGCGACGGAGGCGGGTTCATGTGGGCCTATTATTACACCTATGGCAATTACTTCAACGTGGAAGGCTCCGGATCCATACAAAAAGACCGTTTACCGCGTGAGGATCTTGCCTATCAATGTCGTCAGAAACATACCGCGGCAATCCAGCGATTATTGAACAGTCCGGACGGTCAAACAGTATCCTTGGCTGACTAGTTTTTTTGGGTCTCTACAGCCGCACTAAAAGAACGGGAACAAAGCGGGGCCATTTAGGTGGTCCCGCTTCCTCTTTTTCGCAACTCCAGATTCTGTGCTTGCGATTCAACTTCCGGTTGGGCAAATTGACAGAGGTTTCCTCACGTCCCCTCCAGACAATTCCATAGGAGCTCATATGAAAAAGTGGATGATTCTTCTTCTCGCCTCCGGACTTTCCGCCCAGACGGTAACCAACGACTATTTTGCAGGTCTGAAATGGCGTTGCATTGGGCCTTTCCGCGCAAGCCGGACAGTTGGCGCCGTAGGAGTGCCTCAGCAGCCAAATGTATTTTACATGGGCGTAAACAACGGAGGCGTCTGGAAAACGAACGATTACGGCCGTACCTGGAATCCGATATTTGATGATCAACCGACCGGTTCCATTGGCGACGTTGCCGTTTCGCCGTCTAATCCGATGGTGCTCTACGTGGGAAGCGGAGAAGGACTGCATAGACCTGATCTATGTATCGGCGATGGCATTTATAAATCGACGGACGGCGGCAAACACTGGGTGAATACGGGCATCCGGGACGGTCAACAGATCGGCGGATTGGCCATTGATCCCACGGATGAGAACCGGGTATTCGCCGCCGTACTGGGTCACCCATATGGACCGAATGAAGAGCGAGGAGTTTTCCGAACCACCAACGGCGGTAAAACTTGGGAACGTGTTTTCTACATCGATGAGAATACGGGCGCCATCCAGGTGGCAATTGATCCGCTAGATCGCAACGTCATATATGCCGATTTGTGGGAAGCCCGGGAAGGGCCTTGGGAAAATGCTGCCTGGCAGGGTAACGCAAGCGGACTGTACAAGTCAATAGATGGTGGCTCTTCGTGGAAGAAGTTAAGCAAGGGTTTGCCTACGTTTGAGCAGGGATTGGGTCGAATTGGGTTCGACATCTCTCGGACCGATCCAAAGAGAATGTACGCAACCGTCGAAGCTTCAGAAGGCTATGGCGGCATCTATCGATCGGAAGATGCCGGAGCTTCATGGAGAAAATTAACCGACGATCATCGTCTCTGGGGACGCGGTAATGACTTTGGTGAAATCCGTGTCCACCCGAATAATCCGGATATTGTTTTCGTCGCGAATGTGGCCGCCTGGAAATCTACCGACGGCGGTGAAACCTGGTTTGGTATTCGAGGCGCGCCGGGCGGAGATGACTACCATCGAATCTGGATTAATCCGTTGCAGCCCGACATCATGATCTTTGCTGCGGATCAGGGAGCTATCATAACAGTCAACGGAGGGGAGACGTTTTCGTCGTGGTATAATCAACCGACGGCACAGTTTTATCACGTAAGCACAGACAATCAGTTTCCATACAACGTGTATGGAGGGCAGCAGGAAAGCGGATCGGCGATGGTCTCCTCTCGAAGCAATGACGGACAAATCACGTTTAGGGATTGGCGCCCGGTCGGTGCAGAGGAATACGGGTACATTGCGGTGGATCCGCTGAATCCGGATTTGATCTACGGCGGGAAAATTACCCGATTTGACAAAAAAACCGGTCAGACGCAAAGCATCGAGCCGGAACCGAGAGGGAAGTATCAACCTATAAAAGGCGTATATCGATACCTTCGTACCGCACCTGTTTTGTTCTCTCCGCTCAATCCGCATGTACTGTACTATGCGGGCAACGTTCTATTCAAGACGTCAACAGGTGGAGATTCCTGGGAAGTCATCAGCCCCGATCTCACAAGAGAATCATGGGATCTGCCCGCCAGCATCGGTCGATACAAAACGGAAGAAATGAAAAAAATGCCGAGGCGTGGAGTTATTTATACCGTTGCTCCTTCGCCGTTGGACAGTCTGGTTATTTGGGCGGGCACGGACGACGGCCTGATTCACGTGACGAAGGACGGAGGGAAGACGTGGATCAATGTGACGCCTCCGGAGGTTACTTCGTGGAGTAAAGTCTCCATTATTGATGCGGGGCATTTTGACGTCAATACGGCGTATGCTGCCGTCAACCGGTTTCGCTGCGATGATTTACGACCCCATATTTACAAGACGACCGACGGCGGCATGAAGTGGACAGAAATCGTGCAAGGCTTGTCTAACGATCCGATCAATGTGGTGCGGGAAGATCCGGTTCGAAAAGGTCTGCTCTATGCCGGATCGGAACGTTTCGTATCGGTTTCGTTTGATGATGGGTTGAACTGGCAGAGCCTGCGGCTAAATATGCCGGCAACGTCCATACGCGATTTGGTCATCAAAGACGACGACATTGTTGTCGGTACGCACGGGAGATCATTCTGGATTTTGGACAATGTCACTCCTCTCCGCCAAATTTCGTCCAATGGGGAAACGCGTCTGTTCAAGCCGCAGAAGGCTGTCAGGGTTAGATGGAGCATGTACACAGACACTCCGTTGCCTCCGGAGGAACCGGCCGGTGAAAATCCGCCGGATGGTGCGATGATCGATTATTATCTTGCGAACGATGCGGCCAACGTCACACTGGAGATTGTCGATGCATCGGGAGCGGTTATTCGGTCTTTCAGCAGTTCCGATGAGCCAACAGAGATTCCGAATGTCAATTTCCCGTTATATTGGATCAGACGGCAGCAAATTTTGTCGGGAAAAAAGGGAGCTCATCGATTCTTATGGGATATGCACTACGCACCCCTGAATGTCCCGCCGAGTTATCCGATTTCGGCGATTTACAAGAACACGGCACCCGAAGCCACCTCTCCGTGGGTTATGCCTGGAAGTTTCAAAGTACGACTTACGGTAGCGGGAAAGACGTACATTGAGACGTTGCACGTTACAATGGATCCAAGAGTCAAGACTTCTTCGGAGGACCTCCGGCGTCAGCATGAGTTGTCATTAACTTCATACGGGATAAGGAAGTCGATGCTGGAGGTTTTATCGGGAATCGAAAGTCTACAAAAACAAATCCGTTCATTACTTCTAAAAACGAAAGACGGCGTGACGGGAGACCTGCAACGATTTGACAAACGGCTGGACGAATACAAGAAGGCGGCAAGGGGGCCCCAATGGTTGGATGCGTCGGCTTCGACGGTCTTTTCTATTCTTGAGGAAACCGACATGCCTCCTACCAAGGCCGTGGATATCGAAATCGTCAAGTTACAGAAGATACATATGGATCTGATGACCCATTGGAAGGACATCGTGACAAAGGAGGTGTCTGAAATCAATAGAGGATTGTCCAGAGCAAAATTGAACTTTTTGAAGATCGACTAACTTTCGCATAGAACGGCAGGTTGCACAAGCAAGAATCCCTTGACTTAGTATCGGGGAATATCTAAGATTCTTCGCTTCGCGCAAATTTGTACAAAGCGGAAAAACGCCGACTCTCAGAGAGCCGGCGTTTTACTTTGTTGATTTCGGATAATCTGATAAATCAGGATTGCTTCTCTCCATAGACCGTGATACTGTAGATGCCTACGCCTGAGCTTCGGAATTCATGGATCTCCGAGGGACTCAGGTAGGGTGCGAGCGTTTCATCCGGCAGCTTAATCGTTTTTTGTTTTTCTATCTTAACGTTTACAAAGCCGGCATCGAGAATTCCACGGACATAGTCGCCTTTTTGCTGTGCTCCGGAAACGCACCCCGCGTAGAGGACGGCTGCCTCTTCGACGGCTTTGGGCAAGTTGCCTTCCAAGACGATATCCGACACGCAAAAATGGCCGCCGGGTTTAAGTACCCGGTGCATCTCCTCAAACGCTTTCTTCTTTTCGGGAACCAGATTCAACACGCAATTGCTTACTACGACATCAGCTTCTCCGTCAGCTACGGGCATCGCCTCGATTTCTCCGAGACGAAATTCTATGTTTTCGTATCCCAGCTTCGCTGCATTCTGCTTTGCGCGGGCAATCATCGGTTCGGTCATATCTACTCCGATGACTTTTCCCTCCGGACCCGTGAGTGATCTCGCCACAAAACAGTCGTTGCCGGCGCCGGAGCCCAGGTCGAGAACGGTATCACCTTTACTGATGCGGGCAAATTCGGTGGGTAAACCACAACCCAAATTCAAGTCGGCATCCGGATTGTAGCCTTCCAGTTTGCTGTAGTCATCATTCATACAGGAATAGTCCGACTCGCCGCTGCCGCAGCAACCGGTCGTTTTCACGGTAAGGGCTATTTGGCCGTATTTTTCTTTGACCATCGATTTTATCGCTTCGTTTGACATAAATCCTCCGTTGAGGTTAAGTGGTTGTTTTTAGCTTATTGGTGTTGACGACTTTCGTTGGTGGCGCGCAGCAAACATCGTTTTGAAATGCTCCAAGCATTCCTGC
>JAGQUY010000098.1:0-1641 GCA_020438245.1 Bacteroidota bacterium | reverse complement strand
CCCGCGTCTTTAAGTTCTTTCAGGTGCTGTGAGACGGTCGCTTGGGCAAGCGGGAGCACTTCGACTATTTCGCCGCATATGCAGGTATCTCGTTCAGCAAGGGTTCTAAGGATAGCGATCCGTGCGGGATGCGAGAGTGCTTTTGCCATTTCAGCCAGTTGTATGTCGGCTGGGGAGAAAAGATGTTTTTTTGGTGCTGCCATAATCGTATATCGTAAATATACGATAAAAGTTTCATAAATCAATGACTATTTTCTAAATTATGCCGAGCTCGCTCACTTAACCGGACACGAGCTTGCATGGATGTGTCTAATCCGATAGATTAAGCTTCATTGGGAGAACAGGAATGATTCACAAACTGGTTTTGACCCCCGGAAGCCGTCTTTTCGACCGTCTTCAGAAATCGTGGGAGAATATCAAAACGCACAAGATTCTTGGTATTCTTCTGGTCGGTGGATTCTTGGGCGCGCTGATCACGATTGAGTTGAGCAGGTTAGGACTGCTGACGGACTCTCTGGCAGACCGTATCGGTGGGAACCATTTTACAGCGGTCCCGTTTGCGTTCACGCTATTGCTGATCGTGGAGATTATTTCACTCGTCTTCGTCATTGCCCAATCGGTGGCGAATTCTCTCGGAAAACAATTGGAGCTTTTTTCCCTGATCCTTCTGAGAAAAGCGTTTATCGAATTTGGTACGTTTGGTGAGCCGATAACCTGGGAGAGGGCGTCAGAATCGATCTATCCGATAGCGGCCGACCTCGGCGGCGCGTTGATTATGTTTGTACTGGTTGCCGTCTACTTCCGAATTCAAAAGCACCGACGCATCACACAGGGTGATGAAGAACAAACGAGTTTCGTAGCTTCGAAGAAAGTCGTGGCGCTTCTTTTACTTGCGTGCTTTGCGATTCTGGGGCTGGTTGATTTTATTACTGAAGTATGGCCCGGTCAATCTTCCCAGTTTTTTCAGTCTTTCTTTACTCTGCTCATTTTCAGCGATATTCTCCTCGTGCTTATCGCCCTTCGGTATTCGACCAGTTATCCGGTTGTTTTCCGCAACTCCGGATTCGCCGCCGCCACCGTAATTCTGCGGCTTGCCCTGACCGCTCCTCATTTTGTGAATGCACTCCTGGGAGTTGGAACGGCCTTTCTTTGTGTGGGGCTGGCTCTGGCCTACAACCTGTTTACGCCGGAAACGCATCCGGCTGAGTAATTCTATCTGAAGGAGTAGCTCAAACGGATAAAGGCATTGCTTCTCGGATCGAAGGCATTTCCGAACTCCTCGTTGAATGAAACACTGGCTACAAACGCCCGCGAAATTCGAAAATTCAAATCAAATCCGGCTGAAATGAGATTCTTGGCCCTTCCTCCCGAAGCCGACTTCCAGTTTAAGATCTGATCGGCCACATTGATGGTGACGCCAAGTCGGTCCTGAATATAGTATTGTTCAAAAAGCGCTCCGAACCTCGCCATGTTCAGCCATTGATTGCTGGTGTAACTCCCGTTCAGGCCAAACGTGAATTCCGAAAAGAAATGATTGTGATAGAGTGCTTCAATGGATCCATAGATCAAGTCGTTGTTCCCAAACCTTTTCTTTGCCGTCATCGATAGAGATACGTCTCCGATCCTCGGCGATCGAAAAAC
>JAGQUY010000097.1 GCA_020438245.1 Bacteroidota bacterium | reverse complement strand
TAATGGCAAGGGTTTACCCGCGAGGATTGGTCTGGAGGAAGCCGGACGCAAACCGGCGAGCTGATGAACAAGAACATTATATGAGGCGTAGGCTGGAGACGAGTCAGCCCGGTAGGGCGGGAAAACGCCAATGCATCCCGCCGTTAGTGAATCGACGATAGGTATAAACTGCGAGACTGTGTGCGTTAATCCCCACCGGCATATTTTTTACGGTTGCGTTGCAGGAATGTCACTACGGCTTTTAACCGAACATATCGATTAACTACGCATATTGTTCACCATTATTTGATGGTGTTGGCTTGCGACGATAGGCGCGTAGCTTTTGATGGTTAAGTTGACCCACTAGTTATGCACCTCGCACCTTTGAAGCATCGTAAATATATTCGACTAAAAGTTCCTCATCCTTGTACAATCTGACAGCAGTGATAGGTTTCCCGACACCTTTGAAAATATTTTTTAATGGCTGGTTTATATCCGTATCAGGTGCCAAGTAATCAACTATGTATTCAGATCCTTTGTACTCATAAGCAACCTTGATGGCTCCTTCTTTTTTATAATAAGGACTATCAATGACTATTCCATGCGCCTGAAATGTTCCCGTCGTCCAACCCTCATCAAAATCATCCTCTACCCATTGAGGTGCTTTTTTACCACAGTGGGAATAAATGTTTTTGATAGCTTCACGGATTATTTTTATTGTGGTTTCAGCTACAGATACTTCAGGAAATACATTTGATTCTGATGGAAATCTATGAACTATATTCTTTCTGAGATTTTGTACCTCTATGACTTTTTGCCATATACCTCGACCCCAATCTAATGGAGGAAACCCTTTTGATGCGATTGCATTATCAATATTTCTTTGGAAGCTATAAGAAATTGAGTTATCTTCTAAGGCATCCTGGCAAGAAATCTCTAGAGCAATCCAAGCAGTTAAAATCGTCCATCGAACATATGTTCCTCGATCCCATTTATTATTCGTTTGAGTAGATAATTGACGCGCATGAATTGCATCAGTCCAAATATGATAGTGATTTGATTCAACGAGTTTTGTAATCATTTTTCTATAAAACTTACGGCTTTCTCAGGGTATGTGTTAGTTTTTGAACGTAACCTGCCCATTAATGAACTTTCCATAACCAGTAGCCATGCACTCAACCATTTCAGGAATATCAAATACGTTAAGGTATGGGGCCATAAACATCCGCTTGTTGCGTTTCAGAAAGCCTTGCTTGTTTCTTTGGCTCACCGAAAGGGCCGGAAAGAACAACTCAAAAAAGAATCCTTCGAAAACAAGGCAAAATGAGTACTTACCCTTTCTCATCCTTCGGAAAAACGGGCTCATGACTAATTGTTTTAGATTTTCCTGTGAAAAACCGTTCTTCGGAGACCGATCGATTAGTTTCGATACTTTGATTGACACGATTCCTGAAGGAATCAGTTGAACATTCAGGAGGCTTTTTCGAATCGGCTCGCTCCAAGGCTCGGGTAATATGACCTTGGCATACGCCGGATGAGTCGAACTTGCCGCTCGCCATAGTACGGCAACAAGGAAGCCGAATAGACACTGAGTATTGATACCCGAGAACGTAACTCCATAATCATGCTTTTGAGCACACTGCCCTGAGTTTCGAAAGACACCAATTGAATAGCGCTCGTATTCCCGATTCAGCAGCGACTCGCAATCAGCGCACAGCTGAAAGGTTGCCCAGCTGTCGCTTGAATAGTGAACCGGTTCATTCTTCGCTTCTGGCATAACAATGGCTTTACCGCTATTAGTTGCCAAGATTTTCCGAAAGATGGAATTTGGAATCGCATGGGACTCCCTCAAGGGCCTCTGTTGTAGGCACAGTTTGCATAGATCCATTGGGGCTACTTTTCGAAGCTAACGACCAAATTCATCGGGCGGCGGCAAGCGATTTCCATTTGCACATTGCGCTTGGCCCGCCGCTCCGGTGCATCGCTTTGTGTACGCCCAGCATGGGCATGA